>CAZCGD010000430.1:0-1780 GCA_964498105.1 uncultured Streptomycetaceae bacterium | reverse complement strand
TTTCGCCTGTCTTCCAACCTGGGCATATATTTCCAGAAGCCTTGCGGCGACGACCGAAGCGGCGAACCGCCCGCGCGCGTATTCGCGATTGTACCGGCCCATCGACGCGCGCAGCGCCGGATCGGCTACCAGGCGGGCCAGGAACCCGGCAAATACTGCAGGATCCCGGCTTTCCGTCACAAAGCCCATTCGCCCGTCTTCGAAGAAGTCCCGGATCCCGCCCACCGCTCGCGTGACGACAGGCAGGCCAAACGCCATGGCCTCAAGCACGGCGTTCGGCATGCCTTCGCCGAAGGACGTCGGAAAGAGAAAAATATCCGCTCGCCGGAATGCCCTGGAACGCGCGTCATTGTCGAGGTGGCCCTCGAACCTGATCCCCTTGAGCCCACGGTTGCGCACCAGCGCCTCCCCTGCGCTTCTTTCGGGCCCCTCGCCCGCGATTGCCAGCGTCACGGCCGGGAACTGCCTTTTCAGCAGTAGCACAGCCTCGATCGCTTCCACGAGGCCCTTGTCACGATCAAGGCGACTCAGGTACAGGACCTCACAGGTCTCCGGATCCGTTGTGCAACGGTCCCCGCCCCGGGGCCCGTCCTCAAAGGCAGAGTCCATGACCACGGTGGTGTCCACGGTGATGGGCGCGATCAGGCCGAGTGCCCGCAGGCTGTCCCGGAACTCTGCCGCGAGTACCACGAGCGCATCCGCCCGTCCGTACACCAGGCGGAACAGTCGCGCGTAGCGGGCTCGAATCGCCGCCTCGCAGGCGGGATCCCAACCACGGAAGAACACGAGCACCGGCCGCCCGTGAGCCTTCGCAATCAGCAAAAAAAGTCCATCGCGCACTACAGACCGCCTGCCCAGGGACGGATTGATATGCACGATATCGACGGGCTGCCTGCGCAGCTCGCGGTGGAAATGCCAGAAGTCGGCCAACAGGCGCCAGATGCCACCCCACCCGCCGTGAAGCCCGCTCGCCTGGCCGGGACGGGCGCCGACCTCGAAGTAGGTCTTGCTGGAATCCAGATGCGGCCGCAACGTCCGGTAGTAGTTGGCGACGCCGCCGGGTAGTTCAAGGCAGGGTACGGTGATCAGGACGCGGATCACGTGCGCTCCATGCGTTCAATCAGGTCGAGCAGCTGCCAGCCGTTATTTCGTGCACTGAAGTTCTCGACCGCTACCGCACGGCCAGCTCGGCCAAGCTTCAGCGCCCGCGCTTCGTCAGCCAGCAGGTAATGAATGGCGGCAACGATCCCGGCAACAGATCCCGGCTCAACCAGCAGCGCGTTCACCCGATCTTCGAGATACAACTCCACATCGCTGACCCGGGAGGCGACGACCGGCCGTCCCGTCGCGAGGTATTCCCCGAGCTTGAACGGAAATCCACGGTCGGCAAACTCGGTAGGCATCCGCACCACGCACGGGATATCGCAGTCGCTGATAACCCGGAAATACTCGTCGTCTGAAAGGTAGCCGAGGTACCGGATCTGCCCGGCAAACGGCGACTCCCGGATCCGCCGCCGGACGCTTTCCATGCGCTCATCCGAACCGCGACCGGTCAGCAGGAACTCGATGCCTGGCCGCTCTTCCGCCACCTGCTCAAAGGCAGAGATCAGGTTCTCGACGCCGTCCTTGGCGCCGAAGGTTCCCGCGTAAAGCATCCGTACCGGGTGGTGAAATCCTCCGGTCGCTTCAAGCACGCGGTCCAGATCCACGGAAATCGGAATCAGCTGCACCGGCAGGCGGCTGCCCACGATGCCTGCCAGTTTCTGCTTGAGATACGACG
>CAZCGD010000429.1:0-9781 GCA_964498105.1 uncultured Streptomycetaceae bacterium | reverse complement strand
CGGTGCTGGTGACCGGGTTCGACATCATCTTCTTCTGGGTCGCCCGCATGGTGATGATGACGCTGCCGTTCACCGCGAAAGTCCCGTTCCGCGAGGTCTACATTACCGGGCTCGTACGCGATGCTGAAGGGCAGAAAATGTCGAAGTCCAAGGGCAACATCCTCGATCCCCTGGACATCGTGGACGGCATCGGCCTCGATGAGCTTCTCGACAAGCGCACCTCCAGCCTCATGGATCCGCGCCAGGCGGAGTCGATCGCGGCCGCGACCCGCCGGCAGTTCCCGAAGGGCATCCCCGCCTTCGGCACCGACGCGCTCCGCTTCACCTTCGCCAGCCTCGCCTCCCACGGCCGCGACATCAAGTTCGACCTCTCGCGCTGCGACGGTTACCGCAACTTTTGCAACAAGCTGTGGAACGCCACGCGCTTCGTGCTGATGAACTGCGAAGGGCAGGACACCGGGCTCGACGATACACTGCCGGTCGAGCTGTCGACCGCCGACCGCTGGATCGTCTCCCGGCTGCAGCGCGCCGAGACCGCTGCCCACCAGGCGTTTCGCGAGTACCGCTTCGACAACCTCTCCCGTGCGATCTACGAGATGGTATGGGACGAGTACTGCGACTGGTACGTGGAATTCGCCAAGGCACAACTCGGGAGTCCGGGCGCGCCGGGACACGCGGGCAACGAAGCGCAGCAGCGCGCCACCCGCCGCACGCTGGCACGGGTGCTCGAGACGATACTGCGGCTGGCGCACCCCGTCATCCCGTTCATCACCGAAGAATTGTGGCAGAAGGTGGCGCCGCTCGCCGGCAAAATCCCCCCTAGCCCCCCTTTGTCAAAGGGGGGAACGGAGGGGGGGATTTCTAGCCCCCCTTTGTCAAAGGGGGGAGCGAGGGGGGATTTCTCCATCATGATCGCGCGCTACCCGGAGCCGCAGCCGGAGAAAATAGACGAGGCCGCGGAACTGGAGATCGCTCTCCTCAAGGACCTCATCACCGCCTGCCGCACGCTGCGCTCCGAGATGAACGTCGCGCCTTCCCAGAAGCTGCCGCTGCTGATCCAGGGCGACCGCGCGCGGCTCGCCCCCTTCGTGCCCTATCTCACCGCGCTGGCACGGCTCACCGAAGTGCTGATCGTCGAGGGCGCACTGCCGGCGGCGGGCGCGCCGGTGTCCATCGTCGGCGAGTATCGCCTGATGTTGAAGATCGAGGTCAACATGTCCGCCGAACGCGAGCGGCTGCACAAGGAGCGGCTGCGGCTCGAGGCGGAAATCGCAAAATGCGAGGCCAAGCTCGGCAAACCGGGCTTCGTCGAGCGCGCTCCGCCGTTGATCGTAGCGCAGGAACAGGAGCGCCTCGCGCGCTTCACCGCCACGCTGGAGAAGGTCAACGAGCAATTAAGGAATTCTCCGGGCCACGGCCCGGAGAATTCCTAAGATGATTCATTCGCTGCGCGCGTTCCGCCACCGCAACTACCGGCTGTTCTTCTGCGGCCAGTCGCTGGCCGTCCTCGGCAACTGGATCCAGTACCTCGCCATGAGCTGGCTGGTCTACCGCCTGACCGGCTCGGCCTGGCTGCTCGGCGTGACCGGCTTCGCGAGCCAGATCGGGATCCTCGTGCTCGCGCCCTTCGGCGGCCTGTGGGCCGATCGCTTCGACCGCAAGCGGCTGCTGCTGACGACGCAGGCGGCCGCCATGGTGCCGGGCTTCGCGCTCGCCGCACTCGCCTATGCGGACGCGGTCGAAATCTGGCACGTCATAGTCATGGCCTCATTCTTTGGCGTGATCATGGCGATCGATGTGCCGGCACGCCAGTCCTTCACGCCGGCGATGGTGCCGGTGCGGGAGGACCTGGGAAGCGCCATTGCCTTCAACGCGCTGATGCAGAACAGCGGGCGCATGCTCGGACCGACCATCGCCGGGGTGCTCATTGCCACATCGGGCGAAGCGGTGTGCTTCCTCATCAACGGCTTGAGCAAGATCGCGGCAGTGGTCACGCTGATGATGATGAGTATCACACTGCCAGCACCCGCGCGCGCGACGTCCTCGATCTGGATGAGCTTGAGGGAAGGCGTTGCTTACACCTGGAATTCCGTGCCGCTGCGGCGGCTGTTGCCGGTGGTCGCGCTGGTGAGCTTCATGGCAAGCCCGTACCAGACGCTGATGCCGATCTTCGCCACGGAAGTTTTCGCTGGGGGCGCGGACACGCTGGGCGTCCTGATCGGCGCCGCCGGACTGGGCGGCATCGCCGGCATGCTGCTGCTCGCCTCGCGCAAGGACGTGCGCGGGCTCATGAGCTGGATCGCCGCCTGCGCCTTCGCCGCCGGCGCCACGCTGGTCGCGTTCGCTTACTCGACGTCGTTCCTGTTCTCTCTCGCCATGATCGCGATTGTCGGCTTGACCGCCCTCACCGTGGCGATGGGCGTCTCCACCATCGTCCAGACCATCGTCGAGGACCGCATGCGCGGGCGCGTGCTGGGCCTCTTCACCGCGTCATTCCTCGGCATGTTCCCGCTCGGCAGCCTCGCTGCGGGAGCAGCGGCGGACTGGATTGGTCCCAAGCACACGCTTGCCGCGGGCGGCGTCGCGTGCATGCTCGTCGCGGTCTGGCTGTGGCGGCGGCTGCCCGAGCTGCGCGGCCACATCCGGCCGATTTACGTGAAGCTCGGCATCATCAACGAGTGATGGGTATAAGAAAACCGCCCGCCGGCCCGCCCCTAGTACCGATGGCCAGCCCGGTGCCGTATCAATTTGCTAGTATTTCCCGTTCGTGAAGGGCGGTTTTCTTCCGACCAGGCTCTCGAGGAGAACGAGCTCGGCGTCGGCGTGGTTGATGACCGGCGCCCGCTCGATCATGCGCGGCATTCCCTTCGGGTAAATGTAGCGCGGCTGGTCGTGGTGCGTGGTGCGCACCGTCTCGGCGGCCTTCGGTTCGTCCACCGGCGTGAGTTCCGCCTCCCCGTAGCAGGTGCAGATGTAGGTGCGCATCGGCTCGACTTCGACGTAAACCCCGGTGCCGCGGATGCCGATCGACGCCGTCGCGGTCTGGATGCGCTTCCTGCCGCCCGGTTCGAACACGGAAAGCAGGGCCCCGGTGACCACGCGCAGAGCCGCGACCGCGAGCCGGGCGGCATCTCCCGCGAACTCGACCCGGGAATTGGCACGGACCAGGAAAGCGTCGCGGCCGACGACCACGACGAGCTCGGCATCTTTGCCGGTGACGACCACGTCGCCGGGCTTCACTTTCATCCCGTGCTGCACCGCCCGTCCGTTGACGCGCACGTCGCCGCGAACCCGGGCAATGCCTGCTTCCACGTCCCCCATCGCCAGCGCCCGCCGCAAGTGGGCCATGCCCAACGCGAGTGCCATCCCTCCCGCCGCGGCGCGCTGCAGCCAGTCCCTGCGTGAATTCCTCGTCATGATCCCGCCGCCTCCGAACCTGTTACGCAACGGGCGGCCGCCCGGATGCGCACCGACCGTTCATAAGTCCCAGTCCGGCAGGCTTAACGTTTCTGCATGAAGAAGATGAATTCCTTGTCGGCTGCCTCGGAGGAGAGCAGTGCATTGCCGGTTTGCCTGGAAAACGCTGCGAAGTCCTTCACCGAGCCGGGATCGGTCGAGAGCACCTTCAGCACCTGGCCAGTGGACATGTCGGTGAGCGCCTTCTTGGTGCGCAGGATGGGCAGCGGGCAGTTGAGCCCGCGCGCGTCCAGTTCCTTATCAAAATTCATCGCCATTCTCGTCGTGCAGGAATTCGCAGTGTAACCCAAAGGGTGAATCAGACGCCCCCTCTCCTCGCGCCCGTAACTGAGAGGAGCGGGGTCGAACGCATATTCTACGGTCGATTTGTATGTTTGCCGGCAGATGGCGGTCCTGGGTAAGGAGTTTGTCGGGACAACTTCCGACAAACTCCTAGAACACGCTGATATTGCGGTCAGCAAGCAGCTGAGAGAGCCGCAGGTTGGCCATGGCCAGGCGGTCCACCAGCAGTTCGAGGAAAGCGCCGTGGAAGTGGTGCCGGCACAACTCCGACGCCTTGGACAGCGTCTCGGCGCGAACCTCGATCACCATGATGTCGGACAGCGCGACGACGCTGGCCGAGCGCTGAAACTTGTGCTTGCCGAGGTAGGCCATCTCGCCGAAGCACTCGCCGGCCTTCAGCACGTTGAGCAGCCGCTCCTGCTTGACCACCTTCACCTCGCCGGAAACCAGGATGAAGAACGAGGAGCCGATGTCGCTCTCGTGAATCAGCACCGCGTCGGGGGCATGCTTGCGCCAGCTGGCGAGCCGCAACACTTCCCACAACTCGACGTCGGTAAAATGGTGAAAGAACTCGAGCCTGCGCAGCGTGTCGAATTTCTCGCTCTCGGGGAAGCCCTGTTCCCGCTTTTCCTCGTTGCCGAGGGCGGTAGCAAGATCGCGGGCGAACTCGTCCCAGGTCTGGTAGCGCCGCTCGGTGTCCTTCTGCAGCGCGCGCGTGACGATCGCGTCGATACGCGGCGGGATGTCGGGGCGCACGTCGATCGGCGCCGGTGGATTGGCGTTGATGATCTGGTAAATAATGTTGTAGTTATTGCCGCCGTGGAACGGCAACTGCCCGGTGAGCATCTGGTACATCACGACGCCGAGCGAGAAAATGTCGGTCTGATGGGTAAGGTGCTGCTCCTTCACCTGCTCCGGCGACATGTAGGCCGGCGAGCCGATGCCGGACACCTGGGTGGTATCCGCGGACGGCGTCAACGCCGCGCCGAAATCCGAGATCTTGATATCCGATTCGCCCGCAAGCAGGATGTTGGCTGGCTTGATATCGCGGTGTATGACGCCCTGGTTGGACGCGTACTCCAGGGCCCGCGCGCACTTGTAGGTGATTTCGACGATGCGCTGCACCGGCAGCAGGGCGTCGTGGCGCGTGTACTGCTCGAGCGTGGTGCCGTCCACGTATTCCATCACGATGTAACTCGCTTCCTCGTCCGCCACCGCGTCGTAGATGCCGACGATGTGGGGATGGGACAACTTGCCGGCGAGCGACGCCTCGGTGATGAAGAGCTTGCGGTAGCGCTTGCCGTGCTCCTTGTCGCCGAGCGCCTCGGGAAACACCACCTTGATGGCAACCTGGCGGTTCTGGAACGGGTCGTAAGCCTGGTACACCACGCTGGTGGCGCCCTTGCCCAGCTCCTTGATCAACTCGTACTTGCCGATCTTCTGCAGCGAGGAAAGCGGGCCGGGGACCGTGCTGGCGCGGGAAACGTCCATGCCGCAAGATACCATAACGGGTTCAGCGCCTGGCGGCCTCACGCCGCATTTCCTCCTCGAGCCGGCGCAGTTCCTTCAGGCGCGACTCGGCGCTCGACATCTGGTAGAAGTCCCCGTCGCCGCTCTTGAGGCCGATCCGCAGTTGCTCCATCGCCGCCGCCATTCTGCCCATGCGGACATACGCCTCCGCCAGGGCGCGGTGCTGGGCGAGCTGCTTGTTGAGCGCGGCGTAAGCGCGTGCCTGCAACAAATAGAGCCGGTGGTCGTCCGTGATCGACCGCAGCCGTTCCTCGATGAGCTTCAAGGCGGTGTCGGCGCGGCCTGCGCGCAGCAGCGTGTCGGCATAGTCGTAGATCAAGGCACGGTACGACGGGTAGGTTTTCAGCGCCTCCCGGTAGCACCCGACCGCCGCCTCAAGGCCGCGCTCGTCCGCCGCCAGTTCGCAGGCCAGCGTCTCGATGATAGGGCTCGCCGGCGCGAGCTTGCGCAATGCTTCGAGCTCCTGGCGCGCGCGGCGATACTCCTTCACGCGCGCGAGACTGGCGGCGAGGCCGTAGCGGCTCGCCGCCTCGCTCAGGAACTTGCGCTCGCGCAGGCTCGACTCGAAAAAAGCGATGGCGTCGCGTGGCGGATCGAGCCGCGCCCTCAACTTGGCCCGGATCAGCTGGAACTCGAGGCTGTCTGGAATCTGGCGATAGCCTCCGCCTTCCGTGCGGCTCTGCATGTCGGCAATGCGCTCGAAGGTAAGCGGGTGCGTGCGCAGGTACGAAGGCGCAGTCGAGTCATAGACGCGCGTGGCGCGCTGCAGGCGCTCGAAGAAACTCGCCATCCCCCGCGGATCGTAACCCGCCTGCTCCAGGATCTGCAGGCCGATGCGGTCGGCCTCGCGCTCGTTGTCACGCGTGAAATTCAACTGGTTCTGGATGGTGCCGGCGGTGCCCAGTGCAAGGGCCGCTTCCGTGGCCTGGCCGCTCACGCGGGACAGCAGCAATGCCGCCGCCAGCGTTGCCAGCGACGTGATGGCACTCTGCTTCTGCTGGGCGATCATGCGCGCGATATGGCGCTGCGTCACGTGCGCGATTTCGTGGGACATCACGCTCGCCAGCTCGGCCTCGGCCTGCGCCGCAAGCACCAGGCCGGTGTTGACCCCGATGAATCCGCCGGGCAGCGCGAAGGCGTTGATCTGGGTGTCGCGGATCAGGAAAAAATCGAAATCCTGGCGCGACTCCAGGCTGCGCGAGGCCAGCCGGTTACCGAGGCCGCTGATGTAGTCCGTCGCCTCCGCATCGTCGTAGTAGCTGGGGTCGGCGCGGATATCGCGCATGATGCTCTCACCGAGCCGGCGCTCCTGCAGCGGGGTGAATCCGGCTTCGGCCACGTCGCCGAGGTCGGGCAGTCCCTGCGCCAGCACGCCGCCAACGGCGACCAGCAGCAGCACCGGGAATACGCGTGAACGCATGATGCTATGATAATTCGGATGCGCGGTAGTTCCTACCGCGAGCGGAATCGTGAACGTGAAGAAACTGACTCACTTCGATGCGCGCGGCCAGGCGCGAATGGTTGACGTGGCCGGCAAGAGCGCCTCGCACCGCGTGGCGCGCGCCGCGGGCCGCATCCGCATGCGGCCTGCGACGCTCAAGCAGATAGCCGCCGGCGGGGCGAACAAGGGGGACGTGCTCGGCGTGGCGCGAGTTGCCGCGATCCAGGCCGCGAAGCGCGCCTCGGAGCTGATTCCGCTGTGCCACCCGCTGGCGCTCACCCACGTGAGCGTGGACTTTACGCTGGAGCGCAAGGCTGGCGCAGTGCGGTGCGAGGCGACGGTGGCCACCGTCGGTCCCACCGGAGTGGAGATGGAGGCGCTGACCGCGGTGGCGGCGGGGCTGCTCACGATCTACGACATGTGCAAGGCCGCCGACCGTGGCATGCGCCTCGAAAACATCCAGCTTCTCGAAAAAAGAGGCGGCAAATCAGGTCACTGGATCGCCAGGGCGCGTTGATCAGCGGATTCACCCTTCCTCACATTTCTTTATGGACAGATAAGGATAGAGGGGTGGACTCCGCCGACCGAGTCGCACTAACATCTATGCAGTTTCCTATCTGGAGAGGGCGGCGAGTCTGCCTTTTTCGGGTCCCAATACAGGAGAAATGACCATCCATGAACGACCAGCGTAGACACTTCCTGAAACTGACCGGCGGAGCGAGTGCGTTTGCAGCCGCCCTTGCCGCCGGGTTGGTCAGCAGCGGCCGGGCATGGGCCGCAAACTGGAACAAAGCGGGCTTCGAGTCGAAAGCCCTGGCTGACGCGATGAAGAGCCTCGGCGCGACCGGCGCAGCGGAGAGCAAGGACATCATCATCACCGCGCCGGATATCGCCGAGAACGGGGCCGTGGTCCCGGTGGCGGTCACGAGCAAGTTGCCCAATACCCAGCAAATTTCGATCGTTGCCGAGAAGAACCCGTTTCCGCTGGCTGCGACGTTCGACATTTCAGGGGGGAGCGAGGGCTACGTTTCGGCCCGGCTCAAGATGGGGCAGACCTCCGACGTGTGGGCGGTGGTCAAGGCGGACGGAAAGTATTTCACCGCCCGGAAAGAAGTAAAGATCACCGTCGGCGGCTGTGGTTGATCGAGCGCACAACGAGGAGAGGACGGCATCATGGCTGAACCGATGAAAATCCGCGCGACGCTCCAGGGCGACGTCGCCGACGTGCGTATCCTGATGCTGCATCCGATGGAAACGGGCCAGCGCCGGGACGGCAAGGGCGAGATCGTGCCGCTGCACTTCATCCAGAGCGTGGTGGTCACCCACAACGGCAAGACGGTGCTCGACACGCAATGGAGCCAGGCGGTCTCGCGCAACCCGTTCCTGGGGCTGCGCATCAAGGGCGCGAAGGCAGGCGACAAGATCAGCGTGACCTGGGTGGACAACAAGGGCGACAAACGCACTGACGAAGCTACCGTTGCCCCGGCATCCTGAACACGGGCCGGTCCGAAAACAACAGGAGGAGGAGAGTATGCCGACAACGCGCGCTGGAATTGCCGCGATTTTGTTCGCGTGCCTCGCGGCGTGGGGCGCGGCGCTGGCGCTGGCGCAGTCCGGCGACCCTCTCGCGGTCGGGCGCAAGATGCTGGCCGAGGACAACCCGGGGGAACTGTGGATCGAGCAGGGCAAGACGCTGTTCCATCAGAAGCGGGGTCCCAACAGCGCTTCACTGGAGCAATGCAACTTCGGCTTGGGCCCGGGGAAGCTCGATGGCGCCTCCGCCCAGCTGCCACGCTACTTCTCGGACACGGACAAGGTCCAGGACCTGGAGTCGAGGCTGGTGACCTGCATGGTTCAATTGCAGGGGTTCAATCGCGACGACATCGTCAAGCGGGCGATCAGTCCCGCCGGCAGCAACGGCTCCGATGTGGAGGCCCTGGCGTTGTACATCACTTCCCGATCGAACGGGATGAAGATGAACGTCTCGCTCAGCCATCAAAAGGAATACGACACGTATAAGGCAGGCGAGTACCTCTTCTACCGGCGCAGCGGTCAGACGGATTTCGCCTGTGTGCAGTGCCATGGTGAAGCCGGGAAGCGCATTCGCCTGCAGGACCTGATTCACATGACCGACAAGAAGGGGGTGCAGGAGGTGGTCTCGACGTGGCCCGCGTATCGCGGCGCGCATTTCGTCGTCCGCACCATGCAGTGGCGGCTCTACGACTGCTTCTGGCAAATGCGGCTGCCTGAGCTTAAGTACGCGTCGGACACGTCGATCGCATTGACTACCTATCTCCACTATCAAGGCAACGGGGCGGTAATCAAGGTGCCCGGATTCAAGCGCTAGGAGTTTGTCGGACTATGCGAAAAGCATGTTGGGGTTGGACGATGACCGGGGCGGCGGCGCTGATTGCCGCAGGCTGTGCGACTTATCCCGATCCGGCGACCACACGCCAGATCGCGGAGAAAATGTTGA
The DNA here is from genome assembly GCA_964498105.1 of uncultured Streptomycetaceae bacterium. Classification (GTDB taxonomy): domain Bacteria; phylum Pseudomonadota; class Gammaproteobacteria; order Burkholderiales; family SG8-41; genus SG8-41. The sequence continues at coordinate 575 of CAZCGD010000429.1, read as the reverse complement.
GCGAAGATTTCACCGCACCGACACCGGACTTGCTGAAGCGCCTCGTGCAGGACCGCTCGCAGAGCATCTGCAGCAAGATCGGGGACGCCAAGCTGACGCAGGAGGAAGCCGCCGAGGTGGTCAAGCTGGCGCGCGCCTCCATCCAGTATCCGCCATCCGGGAAGCTCGTGGGTGACTGGAAGGTCGGCAACACGCTCGCTCACGACGGCGCCGGCGATCGTATCCAGGGTGGAAGGCTCGAGAAACGCAAGGAAAACGGCGGGCTGTGCCAGAACTGCCATGCCCTCGCTCCCGGTGAGATCAACGTCGGCAATGTGGGGCCGAGCCTGACCGGCTACGGCCTGCAGCGCGGGAGTTCCGAGGCCATCGCGAAACTCACCTACGAGAGAATCTACAACGCGTGGGCGTACTTCCCCTGCTCCAACATGCCGCGCCTCGGCGCCACGGGCCACCTCACGCCGGAACAGATTACCCATATGGTGGCGTATCTGATCGATCCGGCTTCGCCTATCAACAAGAAATGATCCCGGCGCGCAGACCTTGAAACCGACGCGGCCTGGGTGACCAGGCCCTTT
>CAZCGD010000428.1:0-5121 GCA_964498105.1 uncultured Streptomycetaceae bacterium | reverse complement strand
TGGGCCTGCCGGCCGTCCGAGAGCGTCGTCTGCCGGTTTGGCGCGCCCCATTGCAGCACGACTTCGTCGTGGCTGGCGCCGTGCCAGGAGTTCCTGGCATCCTCCAACGTGGCACAGCCGGCAAGCAGAATGGCAATCAGCGCTGCGTTTCTCATAAGTACTCCTATTCGTCCAATGAACAATAAGTGGAACTGACGGCCCTGTAAAGGCTCCGCACCGCCGCGCCGTAGAATACGGACTGCTAGAATCCGTTCACCATTCACCACTCACCACTCGACCCTCGACCCTCGACCCTCGACACTCACGGCATCCGTGCTGATCCTCTCCAACGAAGACGCCGAACAACTGCTGACGATGCCCGATTGCATCGCGGCGCTGGAGGAGGCGTATCGCGAGCAGGCGAGCGAGCAAGCCGTCAACGCGGCGCGGACCGACGCCGTCACGCTCTCCGGGCGTCCGGACGCGGTTTATTCGCTGAAGCTGATGGGCGCCGTTGCCCGCGGCCTCGGCGTGGGCGTGGTCCGGTTGAATTCCGACATCATCTCGTTCGCCAACCAGCGCCAGAAGAAGCTGCCGCTCGCGCCGGGCGACCGCTATACCGGGCTGGTGCTGCTGTTCAGCGCGGATACCGGCGAGCCGCTGGCGATTTTTCCCGACGGCGTGGTGCAGCGCATGCGCGTCGGCGCCACGTCCGCGCTCGGCGCGAAATACCTGGCGCGCGGGGACGCGCGCACGGTGGCGGTGATTGGCGCCGGCTGGCAGGCAGGCGGGCACGTGATGGCGATCGCCGCCCTGCGCGAGCTCGAGGAAATCCGCTGCTACAGCCCGACGCGGGAAAAGCTCGAGTCTTTCTGCAGTGGGATGAGCCGGCACACCGGGGTCAAGGTTCTTCCCGCGGCATCGGCTGAAGAGGCGGTGAAGGGCGCGGGCATCGTGCTCTGCGCGACCAACGCCTCGCGGCACGTGTTCTTGGAGCGCTGGCTGGAGCCGGGGATGTTCGTCTGCACGATACGCGGGCCCGAACTGGAGCCCGGCGTGGTGCAGCGGGCGGACCTCGTCGCAGTGCACGACAGGACCGTATCCGGGAACGTAAAAACTACGCGCGGCGTGGTGTTGCCGGTGAACCGGCATGCGATCGAGGGGTTCGACGTCGCGAGTGCGCCCAGCCTGCCCGACCTGGTGGCGGGGACGGTGCGTGGCCGCAGTTCGGCGCAGCAGAAGACCTGCTTCGTGAACCTGCCCGGCACCGGGCTCCAGTTCGCCGCGGTCGGCGCAGCCCTCTACCGAAAGGCGCGTGCAGCGGGGCTCGGCCGCGAGCTGCCGACGGAGTGGTTTACGGAGGACGTTGTTCCCTGAAATACAAGGCGAGGGGCGGAAGGAACAGGCCGTTCCGGCTGCTGGCGACCCATCACTCGTCACCGGTTTTGGGGTAATGTTACGGGCACCACGGGAGGGGATATAAAAAGGCAGCTGTCAGTTGACAGTAACTGCATACTGACTGCTGCAAGCTGCAAACTTGGAATGTCGAATCACGACCCACGGTCTTGTGAGAGGAGCGGCGACATGAAAATGATCCGGTGGTACTGGAGCCTGGCGGTAATCGGCGTCGTTACGCTGCTGGCTGCTTGCGCGGGGCAGATGGGCACGCAGGAGGGCGTCGGCGGGAGCGATCTCGGCGGAGTGGTGACGAGCAGCAAGGGGCCGGAAGCCGGCGTCTGGGTGATTGCGGAAACCACCAGTCTCCCCACAAAGTTCACCAAGATCGTGGTGACTGACGATCGCGGGCGCTACGTCATGCCCGAGCTGCCGCAGGCGAATTACAGCGTGTGGGTGCGCGGCTACGGCCTGGTTGACTCGCCGAAGGTCGCGGCCACGCCCGGCAAGACCCTCGATCTCAAGGCGGTGATCGCGCCCAGCGCGGCGGCGGCAGCCGAGTATTACCCGCCGATTTACTGGTATTCCCTGCTCAAGATCCCGGCGAAAAGCGAGTTCCCTGCGGGGCCGATGAAAAGCCAGCCGGAGTGGCTGAACCAGTTGAAGACCACCGGCTGCATGTCGTGCCACGCGCTTGGCACCAAGGGCATGCGCACGATGCCCAAGGATTTCGCCCATATGAAATCCACGGAAGCGTGGGCGCGGCGCATCACTTCCGGCCAGGCCATGACGCAGATGATCAACGTCCTCAACCGGTTCGATCGTGAAAAGGTGCTTACCAACTGGGCTGACTGGACCGACCGCATCGCCGCCGGCGAACTGCCGTTCGCCCGACCCGAGCGGCCGCAGGGCGTCGAGCGCAACATCGTGCTGACGCTGTGGGACTGGGCGACGCCCACCGCCTACATGCACGACCTGATCTCGACCGACCGGCGCAAGCCCACGGTCAACGCCTACGGCAAGCTCTACGGCGCGCCCGAGAACAGCACGGATTTTTTCCCGGTGCTCGATCCGAAAACGCATACGGCGAGCTCGATCAAGCATCCGGTGCGCGATCCGAAGACGCCGAACCACAAGACCGACCCGATGGCGCCGTCGCCGTACTGGGGACCCAACCCGATCTGGGACAGCCAGGCCAGCATCCACAACCAGATGATGGATGAGAAAGGACGGGTGTGGGCGGCCGCGCGCATCCGCCATTCGGACAACCCCGACTATTGCAAGAAAGGCGGTAGTCATCCGTCGGCGAAGGTGTTCCCGTTGACGAGCGCCTCGCGGCAAGCCTCGATGTACGATCCGGCGAGCGGCAAGTTCACGCTGATCAGCACCTGCTTCCCGACGCACCACGTGATCCTGGCCGAGGACGCCAACAACACGCTGTGGTTTTCGAGCGGGGTCACCGGGCCGGGGGCCGTTGGCTGGATCAACCGCAAGATGTTCGAGGAGACCGGCGACGAGGTTCGGTCGCAGGGCTGGTCGCCGTTCGTGCTCGATACCAACGGCAACGGCAAGCGTGACGCGTACGTCGAGCCGAACCAGCCAGCCGACGCGGCCAAGGACACGCGGGTGGCGGCGAACCTCTACAGCGTGGGCTACAACCCGCAAGACGGCTCGATCTGGGGCACCCAGCTCGGCTATCCCGGCCGCGTGGTGCGGATTGCGCCGGGTTCGGATCCGACGCACACGTCGCTCACGGAGATCTTTGAGCCGCCGTTTCCGGGCTACGGACCGCGCGGCGGCGACATTGATCGCAACGGCGTGTTCTGGGCGTCGCTCGCGAGCGGCCATCTCGGCAAGTTCGATCGCAGCAAGTGCAAGGGGCCGCTGAACGGGCCGAACGCAACTGGCAAACACTGCCCCGAGGGCTGGACGCTCTACCGGTTCCCCGGTCCGCAGTTCAGGGGCGTGACGGACGACGGCAGCGCCGAGGCGAGCTATTACGTGTGGGTGGACCAGTTCAACACCTTCGGGCTGGGCGCGAACACGCCGATCGCGACGGGCAACATGAGCGACTCGTACTTCGCCCTGGTCGATGGCAAGTTCGTCACCATCCGCGTACCGTACCCCATGGGCTTCTTCGCCAAGTGGTCGGAAGGGCGCATCGACGATCCAAGCGCGGGCTGGAAGGGACGGGCGCTGTGGGCGACGAATTCGACCCGCACGGTGTTCCACAACGAAGGCGGCACCAAGAATCATCCGCGGGTGGTAAAGTTCCAGATGCGGCCCGATCCACTGGCGAGGTAAGGGACGGCTGGCGAAGATCCCGTTCAAAGTTCCGGGTTCAAAGTTCAATGCTGGACCCGAAAACCTTGGGCCTGGAACCATCACTGCTGCGAGTCCACCAATTTACTCCGGCCAATTGTAGGTCCGGCCGGCGCGGTGCTACGATGGCACGGCGGTCGCATCCATAACAAAGATACTCGGGGACAGTACTCGGCAAACTCACGGAGGAGTTACCCATGCGTAACCGGAAAGATCTCTTGGCGGCCGCTGCCGCGCTTGTTTTCGTCTTTTGCCACGTCAGTCCCGCGGCGGCCCAGGCCGATGCGCTTGCCGGTACGGTTACTTCGGTCGAAGAAGGCGCGATGGAAGGCGTGCTTGTCAGCGCCAGGAGGGACGGCTCAACCAAGACCATCACGGTAGTGACCGACGAGAAGGGCCGCTATCGCTTCCCGGCCGCGCGCCTCGAACCGGGCAAGTACGCGATCACGATCCGCGCGGTCGGTTACGACCTCGCGGGCGCCCCGGCGCCGCAGGTTGCCGCAAAAAGCACGGCAACCGCCGACCTGAAGCTGGTCAGGACGCAAGATCTGGCCGCGCAGATGACGAACGCCGAGTGGCTCCACAGCTCCCCCGGTACGCCGCAACAGAAGCGGCCCCTGCTCTCCTGCGTCGGCTGTCACTCGCTCGAGCGCGTCTTCCGCTCCAGGCACGACGGCGAAGCGTTCGTGCATGCGATCCAGCGCATGGGCACCTATGCCAACCAGAGCACCATCCTCAATCCGCAGAAGCGACTGACCGGCCGCGACACCGACCTGGTCGGCGAGGAGCGCACGAAGCTGCTTCGCAGGAACGCCGATTACTTCGCCACCATCAACCAGAGTACGACCGCGAGCCCCGCCGCGTGGCCGTACGAGCTTAAGACCTTCGCCCGCCCGAAGGGCCAGGGGACGCGCGTCATCATCACCGAGTGGGACCTGCCGCGCCCGACGATACAGCCGCACGACGTGGTGGTCGATTCGAAGGGCACCGTCTGGTATTCCGACTTCGGCTCGCAGTTCATCGGCAAGTTCGACCAGAAGACGGGCAAACTGACCGAGATCCCCACGCCCGAGCTGAAGAAAGGCTCGCCGCTGGGGGCGCTCTCCATCCGCATGGACCGCGAAGAGAATCTGTGGCTCGGCATGATGTACCAGGCGGCCATCGGCAAGTTCGACACCAAGACCGAAAAGTTTCAGCACTGGCCGATACCCGCCGAGTGGAACCGGCCCAACACCCAGGTCAACATGACGAGCCCGCTCAACATCGCGGTAGACGGCAAGGTGTGGACGCAGAACAATGGCTTCGCCGGCGTGCACCGCGTGGACCTGAAAACCGGCGCCTGGGAAACCTGGGAGCCGTTCAAGGACGCGCCCGTCGGGCACAATATCTACGACGTGATCTCGGACTCGCAGAACAACGCCTGGT
>CAZCGD010000427.1:0-13118 GCA_964498105.1 uncultured Streptomycetaceae bacterium | reverse complement strand
GTGTCGAGGGGACGCCAAGGCCGCCAAGAAATACAATCGACAATCAGGGTGGAGTGCGGCGGTGGTCGCCGCGCGGCGGCTGGGGGCGCCTTATTTCCGTTCGAAAAGCAATTCCGCCAGTGATCTCGGTGAATGTATTGTGACCCCGGCAAACACCCTGCCATAGGCGGCGCCAAAGTGCGTTCGGTCACCCGTGACCAGCGCATCGCATCGCAAGCGCATCGCGGCAGCAAGCACCGGACGGTCCTTTTCCGGCAGCCAGCTTACTAATTTCAGTTCGTGCCCAGGGGCTTGTGCAGGGCTGATTTGCGTGCGTGTGAGCAGCGTCTCAAGGGTGGCCAGCGCGTCAGGGTGTTTCGCTGTGAGGTTGCGACGCGCTTCGATCACTACATAGTCGTCCACCCAGCATTCGTGTCGAGCGTCGGCTAGCAAGTTGAACAACTGGCGTACCGCACCATCGGATATGGCCGCCGAAAACAGAATATTCGCGTCCAGAAACACGCGCATGGTGTGGGCGCGCGCGATGCTTAGCGGCTGGGATTGGACTTAGAGCGCTTGGACCGGCCTGTGCGCTTGGCCGCGGGCATCTTGCCAGCAAGGTATTCCGCAAGTTCCTGCTCGGCGGCCTCGAACTCACGCACACGTGCGGGTGTGTACAGTTCCACCGGCAGCGTGACGGCCGGACGCAACAGCAGCCCCTCCGGCGTGGTCTCGGCGATCAGATGGTCTTCCGCTTTAAGCCCGAGCGCCTGGCGAAGTTTGGCCGGCAGCGTGATGACGCCGCGGCTGGTGATGGTGACATTGGCTTTCATGCTTTGCAGTATAGCAGAATTACTGCAAAACGACTATCCATCTTGCCTTACTCGTAACCGGGCCCAGAGGCCATTAGACTGGCCTCAGATTACAAAAGGGGGAGGGCACATGAAAACCGGCAATTTTCTGCTGGCGTTGGTGCTGCTGGCGGCCGTTGTGTCGCCTGCGCAGCTTGCGGCGCAGGCCTATCCCGCCAAGCCGGTACGGGTGATCGTGCCGTTTCCCGCTGGCGGGGGAACCGACGTCCAGGCCCGGGTGCTGTTCAGGGAGATGGGCGAGCAGTTGAAGCAGATCTTCATCATCGACAACCGCTCGGGCGCGGGCGGGTTGGTTGGGGCGGAAGTGGTCGTCAATTCGCCGGCCGACGGCTATACCCTGCTGCTCACCACCGCCACCATCGCGATCAACGTCACGCTCTACGCCAAGATCCTCAAGTTCAATCCCGAGAAGCAGCTCGCGCCGGTTACCTGGGTCAGCACGACGCCGCTGGTGCTGTCCGTGCATCCCAGCGTGCCCGTAAGAACTGCGCGGGAAATGATCGATCTCGCCCGCAGGAAGCCCGGCGTCTTCAACGCCGCCATCAACGTCCCCGGCAGCACCAGCCACATGTCGGCCGAGCTGCTCAAGCAACTGGCCAAGGTGAGCTTCACCACCGTGCCATACAAGGGCGGCGGCCTGTCGATGACGGCGCTCATCAGCGGCGAGGTGGATTTCCAATTCGCGGAAGGGCTGCTCATCGCGCCCCAGGCCAAGGCCGGCAAGGCGCGGGTGCTGGCAGTATCGACGCAGAAGCCATCCCCGACCTTCCCCGGCCTGCCGACGATGGAAACGATCCTGCCGGGATTCGTGATTGACCAGTGGTTCGGGCTGTTCGTGCCGGCAGGAACGCCCCGGGAAATCATCATGGCCGTCAATGGCGCCACGAAAAAGGCGCTGGACAGCAATACGGTGCGCACCATGTTCGAGCGGGAAGCGCTGACCGCCATCGGTGACAGCCCCGAAGAATTCGGCGCCCACGTGAAGCGCGAGATCGCGCGCTACGCGGAAATCATCCGCAAGGGCAACATCACGATTCAGTAGCCGCAGCAATCAGAGGTCGTTCCCAGTAATGCCAAACGGTCACGGTGGCGTCCCTTTCCTCGGCGCCCCGATCGTGTTCGCAGTCATGTTCGCCGCCTTCGCTTGGCTGCCTTTTGAAGTCCAGGGCTGGCTCGGCTGGGCGCAGGTGGCCATCTGCTTGTTGCTCGCCGCGCTGTTCGGCTGGCGGCTGGCCTACAACTTGCACATGTGGGATGCTGACGAATACGGCGGGGGCTACACTCCACCCGATGTGTATCGGCGAGCGGCTCGGCGGTATTGGGTTTTGGCGGTTGTGTATACGATCCTCACAACGAGTGCGGGTTTTGGGATCCTCTGGTGGCGTGGGTTGCCGTAGGCGTCTCGATCAACAAGGAGCTTGCATTCAACTGCAATGCAAAACCACACCTTCGCTCCTGGTTTCCGGCTGTCCGGGCTCGACGCGATCATCCTTGTCATCGGTGTAGTCACCGCGCTCGCGCTCGCAACAGTCGTCTGGTGGTGGGGGTTCGTGATCGGCTTCGTGCTCGGGCATTTTTTCTTGTTTTGCAATGTCGTTCGGGTGGCGCGGCCTCTGGAGCTTGCATGGGCCGGTGTGTTTGTGGTGCTCGCCGCCGCAACCGTCGCGGCGGAGACTCCGGGCTGGCTGGTGACGGCTTCGGCATCGCTGGTTGTTACCGCCGTGGTCGTCGTGATCGAGATGCGCAAGCCGTCGTATCATGGCCTTGGCTGGCAGTGGATCAACCCCGGGCTGCCCGCTTGGTGGGAATCGCGGATGGCCAAGAGCAGAGGTGGCTAACCAAACGCTGCGCCTGACCGTGGCGGCATTTCGTGTTTTCAGAGTTCAGCGTCTCGCTCGCCGCAAGTCCAACCGGACCTGCGCCGGGTCGTCGTCAGCCACTGGTCGAGCCTCGGGCACCTGCGCGGTTCTCCAATCATTTCGTCCATTCGAACACGCGGAGTTAAACCGGCGCTATGTGTCCGGATTTAACGCGAATTTAGCAGAGCGCGCGCTGCTTCGATTGTCTCACTCGCCGTAAGCCCGACCGGGCCTGCGCCGCCGGCGACAGCGTGATCGGCTGCTGCGCCGTGCAGGTAGACGGCGGCAAGGAGCGCCGCCTTGGGCTCCGCCCCCTGTGACAGCAGGGCCGCCACCATGCCCGTCAGCACGTCCCCCATACCGGCAGAGGCCATGCCGGGGTTCCCGGAAGTGTTGATGTGCCAGGTCCCATCTGGCGCCGCGCAGATGCTGCCGGCCCCCTTGAGGACGACAAAACTGTTCAGACTTCTCGCAAGAGCGATGGCGGCGCGTAAGCGGTCGTTCTGCACTTCACGGGTCGTGGTCGCCAGCAATCGCGCCGCTTCCGCGGGGTGCGGCGTCAGCAATGTCGCTGCCTTACGGTTTTTCAAGCGGTCGGCGAGGCCGGCATCTGCGGCAACCAGGTTCAAGCCATCGGCATCCAGCACCAGCGGCAGCGGCGACTCCAGCGCCCAGCCCAGGTAGAACGCGGCGTCCGGGGTCTGGCCGAGTCCGGGGCCGACGGCGAGGCAGGTCAGGTTGGCGAGCTTCAGCACTGCATCGGCGTTGCGCACCATCAACTCGGGCTGCTCCGCATCGAGCAACGGCGCGTCCCGCGCCAGAAGCCCGACGTAAACCCGCCCCGTTCCTGATTTAAGCGCTGCTCGCGCAGCGAGCAGCGCTGCGCCGACCATGCCGTGGTCGCCGCCGACGATGCCGACGCTGCCGTAATCGCCCTTGTGGCTGTTCTGCAAGCGCGGCTTGATTGCACCGGCCAGGACTTCGCGCCCGATCAGGTGACCCTGCGCCGGCCGCAGCTTCTGCGCGTCGAGCCCCAGGTCTCGCAGGTGGACCTCGCCGCAATGATCGGGGCCGTCGAGCGTGAGCAGCCCGGGCTTGAGGGCGATGAAGGTCACCGTATGGGTTGCGCGAATTGCGCAACCCATTACCTGGCCTGAATCGGATTGGATACCGCTTGGGATATCGATGGCGAGTATGGGCGCGCCCAGCCCATTGGCGGCCATGATCCATTCCGCGTACTGACCGGTTATCTCCCGTTCCAGGCCAATGCCGAAGATGCCATCCACCACCAGCCCCCACTGCTGCGGGGCAGGCAGGGACTGGGTCACTGTGCCGCCGGATTTGCGCCATGCGCCGAGCGCCGCTTTCGCGTCCGCGGAAAGCTTCTTTTCGTCGCCGGCGAACACCACCGTGACTTTGAAGTACCACTGCTTGAGATGACGCGCCACCACGAAGGCGTCGCCGCCGTTGTTGCCGGGGCCGGCCAGCACCAGTACGGGTTTCCCCGTGCCACCGGAACCATCTCGCGCTATCTCGGCCGCTGCCGAGCCCGCTTTTTCCATGAGCTGCGGCGGCACGGGAGCCGCCGCAGCTGCGGCCTCGATGGCGCGGACATCCGCAGTCAGATAAACGGGCGTGCCGTGGACAGCGTGTACCATCATAAGTGAATGTAGTTTAACGTGAATCGCCTCGTGCACGCTGTGACACGATGCGATTTAATGTAAAATGTTTCTTTAGCGGCATCGATCTTGGTCATGTCGAATATATTAAGGTTGAGAGGGCGGAATGCACTCTCAACCTTCCGCGCCAGCAAGCTTTTCAGCTCTTTCTCTACCGCAGTTCCGCGTGCCACTGCCGTCCGCGCCGAGTTCTGGCACTTCGTGCAGGCCGAACGAACATTGTCTCGGTCGGAAACGCAGCAGCTCGAGCGCATCCTGACTTACGGTCCCGCGGATACGGCAGGAGCCGCCAGCGGCGAGTTGATGCTCGCGGTGCCGCGCTTCGGCACCATTTCCCCGTGGTCATCCAAGGCGACCGACATCGCCCGCCATTGCGGGCTTGAGTCAGTCCAGCGCATCGAACGCGGCGTGGCGTACTGGATCCAGACGCGCGACGGCACGGTTCTTGCGCCCGGTGAGCGCGCGGCAGCAGCGCCTCTGCTGCATGACCGCATGACGGAAACGATGCTGGGCTCGTTTGAGGGCGTCGCCGGACTGTTCGAGCATTTCAAGCCGCTGCCGTTGGCGAGCGTGGACGTTATGGGCGGTGGGCTGGCGGCGCTGGGGCGGGCCAATCGCGAGATGGGGCTCGCGCTGTCGGAAGACGAGATCGCGTACCTCGTCGAGCAGTTCAGGCGCATCAAGCGCAACCCGACCGACGTCGAGCTGATGATGTTCGCGCAGGCGAATTCGGAGCACTGCAGGCACAAGATCTTCAACGCCAGCTGGGTGATCGACGGCCAACCGCAACGCGGTTCCTTGAACGGGGAAAATGCAACGCTGTTCGGCATGATCCGCACCACGCACGAGAACAACCCGCGCGGCACTATCGTTGCCTATGCGGACAACGCCGCCATCATGGAAGGGGCATGCGTCGCCCGCTTTTATCCGCGCGACAACGGCGAGTATCGGTACACGGACGAGCCCACGCATACGGTAATGAAGGTGGAGACTCATAACCACCCGACGGCGATCTCGCCTTTCCCCGGCGCGGCGACCGGGGCGGGGGGTGAAATCCGGGACGAGGGCGCTACCGGCCGCGGCGCGAAACCCAAGGCGGGCCTCACCGGATTCACGGTGTCCAATCTCTGCATACCGGGTTTCGAGCAGCCGTGGGAGCGCGACGGCTACGGGCGGCCCCGACGCATCGCCTCGGCGCTGCAGATCATGCTCGACGGGCCCATCGGCGGCGCCGCCTTCAACAACGAGTTCGGCCGCCCGAATCTGGCCGGTTATTTCCGGACCTACGAGCAGCGCGTCGGCGGAGAAGTGCGCGGCTACCACAAGCCGATCATGATCGCTGGCGGCGTCGGCAATATCGCCGGCGCGCACACGCACAAGCAGGCACTCCCTGAAGGCGCGCTGCTGATCCAGCTCGGCGGCCCCGGCATGCTGATCGGGCTCGGCGGCGGGGCGGCCTCCAGCATGGACACCGGCGCCAACCAGGAAGACCTCGATTTCGATTCGGTCCAGCGCGGCAACGCGGAGATCGAGCGCCGCGCGCAGGAAGTCATAGACCGCTGCTGGGCGCTGGGCGCGGGCAACCCGGTTCTCTCCATTCACGACGTCGGGGCGGGAGGGCTCTCCAACGCGCTGCCGGAACTGGTGCATGCGGCGCAGCGCGGTGGCCGCATCGACCTGCGGGCGATACCGAGCGAAGAGCCCGGCATGTCGCCGCTGCAGATCTGGTGCAACGAGGCGCAGGAGCGCTACGTGCTGGCGATTGTGCCTGGCGACCTCGGGCGCTTTCGCGCCATCTGCGAGCGCGAGCGCTGCCCGTTCGCGGTGGTGGGAGAGGCGGCTTCCGGCGGGCAGCTGGTCGTGAGCGATCCGGTGTTCAGCGACCGGCCCGTGGACATGGAGCTGGCGGTCCTGTTCGGCAAGCCGCCGAAGATGACGCGCAACGTGTCGCACGAACGCCGCGATCTGCCGCCCCTTGAGACATCGGGCCTGGACTTGCGCGAGGCGGCGTACCGCGTGCTGCGGCTGCCCGCGGTTGCGGACAAAACCTTCCTGATCAGCATCGGCGACCGCACCGTGGGCGGGCTCACCGCGCGCGACCAGATGGTTGGCCCGTGGCAGGTGCCGGTGGCGGACGTGGCGGTGACGCTGATGAGCTTTAACGGGTATCGGGGCGAGGCGTTTGCCATGGGGGAGCGCACGCCGCTTGCCGTAGTCAACCCGGAGGCGTCCGGACGCATGGCGGTGGGGGAGGCGATCACCAATATCGCGGCAGCGCCCATCTCCGCCATCGGTGACATCAAGCTCTCTGCCAACTGGATGGCGGCGGCGGGCCATCCCGGCGAGGACGCCGCGCTGTTCGACACCGTGCGCGCCGTTGCCATGGACCTGTGCCCCCGGCTCGGCGTCAGCATCCCGGTCGGCAAGGACAGCCTGTCCATGAAAACCACCTGGGACGAAAACGGCCGTCGCAAGGAGGTGACCGCGCCGCTGTCGCTCATCGTATCTGCCTTCGCCCCAGTCACCGACGCGCGAGGCACGCTCACGCCGCAGTTGAGGACCGATTGTGGCGTTACCGACCTGGTGCTGATAGACCTGGGCGATGGATTGTGTCGGATGGGTGGATCAGCGCTCGCGCAGGTCTATGGACAGATCGGAAATATTGCTCCTGACGTGGATGCGGCGCGGTTGAAGGCGTTCTTCGGCGTGGTGCAGCAGTTGAACCGCGACGGCAAGCTGTTGGCCTACCACGACCGCTCCGACGGTGGGCTGTTCGTGACGGTGTGCGAGATGCTGTTTGCCGGACGAATTGGAGTTTCTCTCCAATTCGTAACAGTGCCCGGTAACAAACCAGTAATCGAGTTTTTGTTCAACGAAGAACTGGGGGCAGTAGTCCAGGTTCGTCGTGCCGAGATGGCCGCTGTTCGCCAATCGTTTTCGGAGGCGGGGCTTGAGAACTGTCTCCATCCGATTGGGACGCTGGGTCAGGATGACGCGCTCAGGATCGTGGTAAGCGGCAATGAGATTTTTCATGAAAAGCGCATCGATCTTCGCCGTGCCTGGTCCGAGACCACCTGGCACATGCAGAAGCTGCGCGATAACCCCGAATGCGCGCAGCAGGAGTACGACCGTATCCTCGACGCGGGCGATCCCGGCCTCGGGGCGAAGCTGACCTTCGACCCTGCCGAGAATATCGCCGCGCCGTACCTCAACCGGGGCTCCCGCCCCCGCGTCGCCATTCTGCGCGAGCAGGGCGTGAACGGGCAGATCGAGATGGCCGCCGCCTTCGACCGTGCCGGATTCGCGGCCGCGGACGTGCACATGAGCGACATCATCGCCGGTCGCCTGAGCCTGAAGGATTTCAGGGGCTTCGTGGCCTGCGGCGGATTTTCCTACGGCGACGTGCTGGGGGCGGGCGAAGGCTGGGCGAAATCGGTGCTCTTCAATCCGCGGGCGCGCGATGAGTTCGCAGCGTTCTTCAGGCGCGCCGGCACCTTCGCGCTCGGCGTGTGCAACGGCTGCCAGATGATGAGCAACCTGCACGAGTTGATCCCGGGAGCGGAGGCGTGGCCGCATTTCGTGCGCAACCGCTCGGAGCAGTTCGAGGCGCGCTTCGTGATGCTGGAGGTTCAGCCTTCACCCTCGCTGTTCTTCGACGGCATGGCGGGCAGCCGCCTGCCGATCGCGGTCGCTCATGGCGAGGGTTACGCCGAGTTCAAGGATGGTGCCGCCAGGAAAGTCGCGGAAGCGCTGGTGGCGCTGCGTTTCGTCGATAATCGGGGCGCGGCGACGGAAAACTATCCGTACAACCCGAACGGCTCTCCGACGGGCATCACGGGCCTCACCACGCCCGATGGACGCTTTACCATCCTCATGCCGCACCCCGAGCGCGTGTTCCGCACCATCCAGCATTCCTGGCGGCCCGACGGCTGGGGCGAGGACGGGCCGTGGCTGAGAATGTTCCGTAACGCCCGCCGCTGGGTAGGCTGACCCGGACTGTGACGAATAAGGGTGACGATTACGGGTGACGAATAAGGGTGACGGAAGTCGAACTACGGCAGTACGTCACCCATATCTCGTCACCATTACCTCGTCACCCACACCCCGTCACTCAATCTTGGCTTTCGCCCGCAAGTCCGTGATCGCCTTTTCCACCGCCTGGTTCTGTAACGCCTGCTGCAGCTGCGGCTTCGCTTCGTCGAAGCCCGGCAGCTTGGCAGCACGCTCGTCGTCGACGCGGATGACGTGCCAGCCGAAGTTCGTTTGCACCGGCGTATCGGTGGTCTGGCCCTTCTTCAACTTGGCCATGGCGTCGCCGAACGGTTTGACGAAACGGCTGGGCATGCTCCAGTCGAGATCGCCGCCGTTCGCCTTGGACCCGGGGTCGTTGGATTTTTCCGCGGCCAGCTTCTCGAAGCTCGCGCCCTTCTTGAGCTGCGCGATGATCTCCTTGGCTTCGTCTTCCTTTTCCACCAGGATGTGGCGGGTCTTGTACTCCTTGGCGGACTGGGCTTTGATGCGCTCGTATTCTTTTTTCACCATGTCATCGGTGACCGGGTTCGCGCGCAGGACCTCCTGGATGTAAGCGTTGCTCAGCACGTCCTGCCGGGTGAAGCTCAACCGGGCGGCAGTCTCGGGATTCTTGTCCAGCCCGCGCTTGGCAGCCTCCTGCCCCATCAGCTCGCGGTTGATCATCTGCTGCTTGATGGCGTCCCGCATTTCGGGCGAATCCGGCCGGCCCTGGGCGACGAGGTTCTTGATCAGGAGGTCGAATTGTTGCTGGGGAATGGCGACGCCATTGACCCTGGCGACGTTCTGTCCGTGCGCCGTGGCAACCACGGCCAGGCCGGCTGCCAGCACTGCGGTTCGGAGTAGTTTCATGGGGGTGTATTCCTTGTGGATGGTGATCAAATTTCGCCGGGAGCGTAGGCCTGGATGGAGAGCGCATGGATCTCGTTCTTCATCAACGGGCCGAGGGCCTCGTAAATCATGCGGTGACGCCGCTGCACCGGCTGGCCGGCGAACTGCGGCGACACGATGGTCAGCCGGTAGTGCCCGCCGCCGCCGCGGGCGCCTTCATGGCCCGCATGCTGGCCGGAGTCGTCGAGTATCTCGAGCGACTCGGGTTTGAGCTGCGACAGCTTCTGCTGCATGAGTTCCGTGGTAGTCATGGCTTCAGTCGGCTTTTTTCTGCTCGGCGTAGCGGGCGAGCATCAAGGCCTGCAGCACGATGAATACCAGCATGAGGCCGATGCCGCCGAAGAGCTTGAAATTGACCCAGGTTTCGGTCGAGAAGTTGAGGGCGACGGCAAGATTGAGCACCCCCATCACCGCGAAAAAGCCGATCCAGCTCGCGAGCAGCCGCCCCCAAACCGGTTCGGGCAGGACGATCTGGCTTTCCATCATGGCGCGGATCAGGTTCTTCCTGAATCCCAGTTCCGCGATCGCCAGCGCGCCGGCAAACAGCCAGTAGAGGACGGTCGGCTTCCACTTGATGAAGGTCTCGTCCTGCAGTACCAGGGTGGCGCCGCCGAAGACCGCGATCAGCCCGAAGCTGACCCACAGCATATTATCGACCTTGCGGTGGCGCAGCCAGACCCACGCGATCTGCACCACGGTCGCGGCGATCGCCACCGCCGTCGCGACATAGATGTCGTAGAGCTTGAAGGCGACGAAGAACAGGACGACCGGGAAGATGTCGAACAGGAATTTCATGGGGCGCTATTATGCCGCTTCGCGCGTGAATAGTGAATAGCGAATGGTAAATCGATTTCCGCGCAGCGGCGCTGGCTCCGCCGCCAATCACCAATCACGAATCACCAATCACGAATCACGAATCACGCTTCTCAAACTTGAGCGAAGCCGAGTTGATGCAATACCGCAGCCCCGTGGGCTGCGGTCCGTCGTCGAAGACGTGTCCGAGGTGGGCGCCGCAGCGGCTGCACAGCGCCTCGGTGCGCTGCATGAGGTGGCTGGTGTCGCCTTCGGTGGCGACATTTTCGCTCTTCAGCGGCTGCCAGAAGCTCGGCCAGCCGCTGCCGGAATCGAACTTGTGCTCCGAGCTGAACAGCTCGGTGCCGCAGCACACGCAGCGATAGTCGCCGTGCTCGTGATTGTCCCAATACTTGCCGGTGAAAGCGCGCTCGGTGCCTTTCTGGCGCGCCACCTGGAACTGTTCCGGCGACAGCTCTTTCTTCCATTCTGCATCTGTCTTCTTGATCTTGTCCGTCATCGTTCTATCCTTTGAAAATGTGTGAATAGTAAATGGTGAATAGTGAATGGACGGAACCCCAGGGAAAACTTTTATGCCCGTTCACCGTTCACCGTTCACCGTTCACCATTCACCATTCACCATTCACCATTCACCATTCACCATTCACCATTCACGCCTTTCGCCTCTATTCAGGCAGCACTTTCCCGGGATTCATGATATTGCGGGGATCGAATGTGCGTTTGAGCGCGCGCATGGTGTCGAGTTCCAGGGCGCTCTTGTAAACCGCCAGCTCGCCCCGTTTGGATTGCCCGATGCCGTGCTCGGCGCTGAAGCTGCCGCCGAACCGGTGCACGATGTCGAGCACCACCCGGTTGACGTCGCTCGCATCGCGCGCCGCCGGATCGTCCTTGTGGCGCCCCGGAACGAAGCAGTTGAAGTGCAGGTTGCCGTCTCCCAGGTGCCCGAAGCAGATGAGGCGCACGCCGGGAAACGAGCGCTCCAGGGCCGCACTGGCGGTGGCGATGAACTCCGGGATGCGGCTGACCGTCAGCGAGATGTCGTGGCGATAGAGCAGGCCCTCGTCGCGCGAGGCCTCGGGTATGGTTTCGCGCAAGCGCCACAGTGCTTGCGACTGCGCCGTGCTCTCCGCGATCACCGCGTCGCGCGCGAGGCCCTCTTCGCCGGCTTCGGCCGCGGCACGCTCGAAATCATCGCGCAGCGAGCCGCCTGCGCTGGTGTCGGCCAGCTCGACCAGCACGTGCCAGGGATGGGGTTGGGGCAGGGGTTCCCGCGTGCCGGGTATGTGCTGCAACACCAGCTCGAGGCACCGCCGCGAGATGATTTCGAAGGCGGAGATGCGCTCGCCGCAGGCGCCGCGCAGGCGCGCCAGGAGTTGCACGGCCGCCGCCGGATCGGCCACGGCTATCAGCGCGGTGAGCCGCGTGCGCGGCAGCGGGTAGAGTTTCAGCACCGCGCCGGTGATCACGCCCAGCGTGCCCTCCGAGCCGATGAAGAGGTCCTTCACGTCGTAGCCCGTGTTGTCCTTGCGCAGGCCCTTCAATCCGTTCCACACCCGGCCGTCGGGCAGCACGACTTCCAGCCCGAGCGCGAGGTCGCGCGTGTTGCCGTAGCGCAGCACGTTGATGCCGCCGGCATTGGTGGCGAGGTTGCCGCCGATCTGGCAGCTGCCTTCCGCGCCCAGGGAGAGCGGGAAAAAGCGGTCGGCGTCCTGCGCCGCCTGCTGGAGGTTGGCGAGGATGCAGCCGGCGTCGGCGGTAATCGTATTGTTGAGCGTATCCACCTCGCGGACGCGGTTCATGCGGCCAAGGGCGAGCACGATCTCGTTGCCCGCGGCGGAAGGGGTGGCGCCGCCGCACATGCCGGTGTTGCCACCCTGCGGCACGACGCCGGTGCCGGTGTCGGCGCACAGCTTCACCACGGCGGCGACTTCCTCCGTGCTGGCCGGACGCACCACCGCCGGCGTCCTGCCACGGTACCAACGGCGCCAGTCCACCACGTACGGCTCCATGTCGCGCGCGTCGGTGATCAAGCCCTGCGCGCCGACGATGGCGGCGAGGCGCTCGATGAGGGTATGCGCTGTCATGCAGCCATTATATCGGGGCGGAACGAGTTACGAGCCGCAAGGCGCCAGCTAACATATTGCGCCGCGTCAGAGGGATACACTGCGCTTACCAACCGATCGACAATGGGTAGTACTTGGAGCCTGACAGCAGGGCGGGGTGTGCTACCATCCGCCAGCACCTTCCGGTTTTGTGGGTACCGTGGTGCTGGTGATGCGCAGGGGGCGGTACGGCGCCCGGACTCCTTGCCGCAGAAAAGAGATTGCGCCGGCAGTGGGGAGAATTCAATCATGATGACCGACCGGGTCATCTTCGCCTGCACCATCATCATAGCGGCGGTGTATTTCTACGCCACCACGCTCATCCCGACCCTCGAGATCGGCGACCCGCTGGGCCCCAAGGCGTTTCCGCGGCTGCTGGGCGTTTTTCTGCTGATTGCGGCCGGCCTGCTGTTCCTGGAGATGTGGAAGGATCGCAAGCTTCGCACGCCGCAAACCGACAGCAACGAAGCGGGGATGTGGCAGCACGGACGGGTCATCGTGGGCGTGACGGTCTGGACCGGGGTCTACTACCTGGCTTTCGAGAAGCTCGGCTATATCCTGGCGACTACCGTTTACCTGCTGGCGTTGATGGCCTGGTTCAACCGCGGGAAATGGGTCGCCAACGTCCTGACCGCGGTGCTGTTCGGCGTGTTGAGCTACCTGATGTTCGTCAAGCTCGACGTCAATCTCCCGCGCGGCCTGGAGGCGTTCAACTGGATCAGCGATGGCGTGCTGGCGGCTATCAATGGCGTCATTAACGTGATCAAGTCGATCCGCGCTTCATTCTGATCCTGCCGCCCTAAGAGCCCCTAACATAATGAAACACACGCTGCGCTGTCACGGTTTTGGCGACGCGGGAAAAGTGGCCCGGACTGGGCCCCGCGCCCGGGAAGC
>CAZCGD010000426.1:0-11747 GCA_964498105.1 uncultured Streptomycetaceae bacterium | reverse complement strand
ACCTCGTACGCCAGCAACGGACCGGCGATGTTGCCGACCTTCAGCATGAAGCCGGGCCAGTTGGTGCCGAACTGGAACGACATGACGATGCCGGTGACGACGCCCATCGCGAAGGTAAGCGCGAAAATCTTGACCCACAGCCGGTAGGACTCCAGCCAGGCGGATTCCCCGGTGCGCGCGTATTGCGCGCGGAAGTACACCAGGATCCAGGCCAGCCCGATGGTGATGGTCGGGAACAGGATGTGGAACGCGATATTCAGCCCGAACTGGGCCCGCGCGAGGAGGAGAGTGTCGTTGGCTTCCATGGCGAATCAGGCGGCCGGACCGCGCTAGCAGCTTGTCGCGCTTTCGCCCCGACCCGACAGGCTGCTAGTGTCTCATTGCGCGGGCGGCGGCGGGAAGCGCAAGCTAAGCCCTTGGAATGCCTGACAAATACCCCTTGATTTTACCGTGCTCCGCCCCATATCCATTAAAGCCGGACGCGATTGCGCCGATTGTGTGCGTACCGTCGAACGGACGGCCCAGGGTACGGTTGCAGCGCCTCCCGCGCCCTGATCCACCGTTCAACGCGCGCTGGACAACGGGTTACGATAACGATATGCGCTTCGACAAGTTTACGACCAAGCTGCAGCAGGCTTTCGCCGACGCCCAGAGCCTGGCCGTCGGCGGGGACAATCCGTACATCGAGCCGCAGCACCTGCTCGCCGCGCTGATCAACCAACAGGACGGCGGCACGGCATCGCTGCTGGCGCGCTCCGGCGTGAACGTCGGCGGGCTGCGCGCGGCGCTGAAGTCCGCGATCGAGCGGCTGCCCAGGGTTGAGGGCACAGGAGGAGAGGTCAACGTCTCGCGCGAGCTCGCCAACCTGCTCAACCTCACCGACAAGGAGGCGCAAAAGCGGGGCGACCAGTTCATCGCCTCCGAGCTGTTCCTGCTGGCGGCCGCCCAGGACAAGGGCGAGACCGGCAAGCTGCTGAAGCAGCATGGCGGCACACGCGATGCGCTGGAGAAGGCGATCAACGCCGTGCGCGGGCCCGGGAACGTCCAGAATCCCGAGGCGGAAGGGCAACGAGGGGCTTTGGAGAAATACACGCTCGACCTCACCGAGCGGGCCCGCAGCGGCAAGCTCGATCCGGTGATCGGCCGCGACGACGAGATCCGGCGCGTGATCCAGATCCTGCAGCGGCGCACCAAGAACAACCCGGTGCTGATCGGCGAGCCCGGCGTGGGGAAGACCGCGATCGTGGAGGGGCTCGCCCAGCGCATCGTCAACGGCGAAGTGCCGGAATCTCTAAAGGGCAAGCGGGTGCTGTCACTCGACATGGCGGCGCTGCTGGCTGGCGCCAAGTACCGTGGAGAGTTCGAGGAGCGCCTCAAGTCCGTGCTCAAGGAAATCGCCCAGGACGCGGGCCAGACCATCGTATTCATAGACGAAATCCATACCATGGTCGGCGCCGGCAAGGCCGAGGGCGCGATCGACGCCGGCAACATGCTGAAGCCGGCACTGGCGCGCGGCGAACTGCACTGCGTCGGCGCCACTACGCTCGACGAGTTCCGCAAGCACGTCGAGAAGGACGGCGCGCTCGAGCGCCGCTTCCAGAAGGTGCTGGTGGACGAGCCCTCGGTGGAATCCACGATCGCCATCCTGCGCGGCCTGCAGGAGAAGTATGAGCTGCACCACGGCGTGGACATCACCGATCCCGCGATCGTTGCGGCAGCCGAGCTGTCGCACCGCTACATCACCGATCGCTTCCTGCCGGACAAGGCGATCGACCTCATCGACGAGGCGGCGTCGCGCATCAAGATGGAGATCGACTCCAAGCCGGAGGAGATGGACAAGCTCGACCGCCGGCTGATTCAATTGAAGATCGAGCGCGAGGCGGTGAAGAAGGAGAAGGACGAGTCCTCGCAAAAGCGCCTCGCGCTTTTGTCCGACGAGATCAAGAGACTGGAGCGGGAATACGCCGATCTGGAAGAAATATGGAAGGGCGAAAAAGCCCAGGTGCAGGGCAGCGCGCACGTCAAAGAGGAAATGGACCGCGTGCGCGCCGAAATTGTCCAACTGCAGCGTCAGGGCAAGTTCGACAAGGTTGCCGAACTTCAGTACGGCAAGCTGCCCCAGCTCGAGGCGCAGTTGAAGCAGGCGGACCGGCAGCCCAAGGCCGGAGCAAAGCCGCGCCTGCTGCGCACCCAGGTCGGCGCGGAAGAGATCGCGGAGGTCGTTTCGCGCTCGACGGGCATACCCGTGTCGAAGATGATGCAGGGCGAGCGCGAGAAGCTGCTCAAGATGGAAGAGAAACTGCGCCAGCGCGTAGTAGGGCAGGATGAGGCAGTCAAACTCGTGTCCGACGCCATCCGCCGCTCACGCGCGGGACTCTCCGATCCCAGGCGCCCGTACGGCTCCTTCCTGTTCCTCGGGCCGACCGGCGTCGGCAAGACCGAGTTGTGCAAGGCGCTCGCGGAGTTCCTGTTCGACGCCGAGGATCATCTCGTCCGCATCGACATGTCGGAGTTCATGGAAAAGCACTCGGTCGCCCGCCTGATCGGCGCGCCGCCGGGCTATGTCGGCTACGACGAGGGCGGCTATCTCACCGAGCTGGTGCGTAGAAAACCCTATTCGGTGATCCTGCTCGACGAGATCGAGAAGGCCCACCACGACGTCTTCAACGTGCTGCTGCAGGTGCTCGACGATGGGCGCATGACCGATGGGCAGGGGCGCACGGTGAATTTCAAGAACACGGTGATCGTGATGACCTCGAACCTGGGTTCACAGACGATCCAGCAGATGGCGGGCGACGAATACCAGCTCATCAAGACCGCGGTGCTGGGAGAGGTCAAGGCGCAGTTGCGGCCGGAGTTCGTCAACCGCATTGACGAAATGATCGTCTTCCACGCGCTGGACGAGAAGCAGATCAAGTCCATCGCCAAGATCCAGCTCGGCCTGCTCGAACGCCGGCTGGCGCAGCTCGAAATCAGGCTCGAGGTGAGCGATGCGGCACTGAAGGAACTGGCCGCCGCAGGCTTCGATCCAGTCTACGGCGCACGACCCTTGAAGCGCGCGATCCAGCAGCAGCTCGAAAACCCGCTGGCCAAGGCGATCCTCGAGGGCCAGTTCGGGCCCAAGGACACGGTTCGCGTGGATGTGAAGAAGGGTGGTCTGGCCTTCGAGAAAGTCCGGACCACCGCAACCGCGGCCGCCTGAGCGCGGTTCTAATACAATAAGCGGCGGGCGACTGCGCTCAGCCGCTAATGAAAATTCACAGCAGTAGCCGGTCGATGGGCCGGGGAGGGGACGAACCATGACCAAGCGAGGCCGGAAGGAAGCCGATCGACCCGCGCGGCCGATCAAAACCAAGCGCGACTACGAACGCGCGTCTACTGTCGTCAAGGGGCTCTCCGGCAAAGTCGACCTGGATTCCACCGCCGAGCTGCGCCTGCAATCGCTGCTCCGGGAATTGGACAAGTTCGACGAGCCTGAAGAGGATACGAGTGAGAAAATTCCCGAGGACTACGACCATTCAGGGCCGCGCCGGCGCTGGTCGGACGACGCCTCGGGTAGCGACTGACGGCTGTTACAGCTCCATTCGCCGCCAGTAGCCGGTGAGTTCGAGGTAGCCCAGCCCGACCGGGATTCCGTCCCTCAGGGCGCGGACGGCCCCTTCCCAATAGATCGTGCCGGTCGAGGCGCGAGTGTCGTGCTCCTGATCGTCGAACAGCGGCTCGATCGCGATCTCGCGATCACCCATTCTAATCAGCCACGACACGGGATAATTCGTTCCAGTGCGGGCCGATTTCCACTCACGACGGGGGATGAATTGCACTTCCTCCGGTGAAAACACCTTGAGACGGCCATCGGCGTGGCGCAGTGCGCCACCCGCCCACAGATGGCCGCCTTGCATGTTACGCATGCGGAAAGCCATCAGCGCACTGCCGTCCTCGAGGTTGATGCCGATCCAGTCCCAACCCGTGGCGTCCTTCTCGAGATATTGCGATGACCATTCATGGTCCATCCACGCGGTTCCCTCCACGCGGTTGCGTGTCCCGCCACGGGCCAATGTTCCGCTTACCTTGAGATGGGGGATGCTGTAGTAATAGCTCGCGGATTCGGGGGCGGGTCCCTTGCGACTGAGTCCCTCCTGGCCCTGCTTGAATGGCGCCTGTGTCGCTGTAAATACCAGTTCCATAGAAAATTCCCGCGCGGGAATGCGCGCGCGGTAGACGTTTCCTTCCTGGTAAAGGCGCCATTCGTCGATCCAGACCCGCGTTCGTCCCTCCTCGGCCCCCGCCAGGCCGAAGCCGGCGCGCGCGGCGCGCTGGGCATGGAGCAGCCTGCTGTGGGCAGGATCGGAGATCGCGGCGTGTGCAACCATGATCTGGCGCGGCGTGAATGCGCTCGGGTTATCGTGTTTCAATTCCGGCCGCGCCCGGAAGAAAGTGACCTGGAAACCCAGCGGCTTGTCGGCATCCCGCAGCCAGCCGGTGATGTACCACCATTCGAGCCGGAAATCCGGATGGCTCCCTTCGTCGTGCGGGAAGCGCAGACGGTAGCCTGGGACTACGGAAGCGAATGGCGTGATGCGTGCCAGGGCCTCCGGCGCGGCAAGCGCACCCGTCAGCCAGGCAAGCAGTCGACGTCTTGAGAGGGATCGGATTTTGTCGGCGTTCATCGGCGTTTATCGGCGGCTCATTGTTCTTCTACCAATCTTCCCGCACCGCGCGCACGACATCGTCGCGCATCGCGGCGCGCCCGCTCCACACCGCGGTCACGACCGCCGCGGCGATGATCAGCAGCGCGAGACCGGCGAGCGGCAGCCACGGCAGGTTGAGCTCCATGCTCCAGTGAAAGGACTGGCGGTTGACGACGTGGATGAGGATCAGGCCCACCAGCCATCCCGTCGCGAGCCCCATGACGCAGCCGGCGGCCGCCACCAACGCCCCTTCGCAGCCCAGCATCGCGCCGATCTCGCGCCGCGTCATGCCAAGGTGCCGCAGCACCCCGAATTCCCGGCGCCGGGCCAGTGCCTGGGCGCTGAAGGAGACGCTCACGCCGAACAGCCCGATCAACACCGCCGCGATTTCCAGGGCATAGGTGATCGCGAAGGTGCGATCGAACGCTCTGAGCGAGATTCCGCGCAACTCGCGCGTGGTGGCGATTTCGAAGCCGGCGGCATCGGGCACCTGTTCGCGCAGAAGTCGTTGAACGTCGGTGATGGCGGCGTCTTTGGTGAGCCACAATGCCACGTCGTTGACGAGCCGGTCGCCGGTCAGGTTGACATACAGCTCGCGGTTGATCGCGATGGCGCCGTTCTGCCGCGCGTAGTCGCGCCAGATTCCAGCGACGGTGTAGAGCCGGGGCACGCCGCCAATCGGCAGTTGCACGCGCTCCCCCACGCGCAGGCCGTAGAAATCCGCAGCCACTTCGGACACCCATACCGGCGGCGGGTCGTCCGGGCGCGGAGTGTAGGGAGGACTCGTCAGCGGCAGCACTTTTCCCGGATCGGCAGCTGCGACCGGGCCCGCAAGCAGCGTGACCGGCGGGCGCTCTGCCGCCAGCAGCAGGTTCTGGGTACGTATGAACGCGGCGCGCTCGACTCCGGGGGTGGCGGCGATGCGAGCCTGCTCGTCCGGAGTGAAAAACGCGGTTTCACCGAGGCGCGCCGGGCGCAGGTAGAGGTCCGCGGGCAACATCCGCTCGAGCCACGACTCGAGGGAAGAGCGGAACGAGCTCACCATGATCAGCATCGACACCATCAGGCTGAAGCTGATGACGATGGCGGCGACGCTGATCGCCGCCTGGCGCGGCGTGGCCTTCAACTGCGCGATCGCAATCGCGAGCGGCGCGCGCGCAGGCACGGGCAGGCGCCTGAGACAGACCTCGGCGAGGCGCGGCATGACCAGCACCGCGCCGAGCAGGATCAATCCGATCGCGACATAACCGGCGACGGGGAGGCCGTTAACGGCAGGGGCGGGCGCGAGCGCGAGTCCGGCGGCGATCGAAGCGATGCCCCACCGCAGCGTGTGCAGTTTACTGAGACCCTCTTCCTCGTCGCCCGCGCGCAGCGCCTGCGCGGGTGGCCGGCGCGCGGCCTCCCATGCCGGCGCGGCGGCCCCCAGCACGGCGAACAGGACGCCGAGGGCGGCGAAGAACGCGAGCGTGCCGGGCTCGGCGACAAGACTCGCGGTGATGCTGCGAAAATAGCCAGCTCCGAGATCGGCGCCGACCAACAGCAGCGCGTAGCGCGCGAGCGCATAGCCGAGCAGGGTGCCGAGGATGGCGCCGATCACACCGATCACCGCGCCCTCCGCAAGAAGCTGGCCTACCAGCGTGCCGCGCGTGACCCCGATGGTGCGCAGCAGGGCGAACTGGGTGCGCCGGCGCAGGAGCGCCAGCACCTGCGAGGAGAAAACGAGGAACGCTCCCGTGAACAGCGCGACCAGCGCCAGCATGTCGAGGTTGAGCCGGTAGGCGCGGGTAAGACTCGCGCCGCGCTCGCCTTCGGTTTCCGGCGTCATCACCTGCACGCCGGCCGGGAGCAGGGCCTGCAGCTCGCGGCGAAAGACCTTGATGTCCGTCCCGGGCTTCAGGCGCAGGTCGATGCGGTTCAACCGCCCCAACTGTGCCAGCCGCCATTGGGCGGCCGCGACGTCCATGACGCCCAACCTCTGCCGGTATGCGCCTTGCGGCAGGAGGCCCACGACCCTGAGGGAGATTGCGCGCGTGCCGACCTGAATGTCGAGCCGATCACCCGTATTCAGCTTGAGCCATTCCGCCGCGGACGGGCTGAGCAGTATCGCGTCCGCAGCGAAGAGGTCCAGCACCATGCCAGAACGCTCCGGCAGCAGCGATGGCTGCACTTGCGCCGCTTGCAGCGGGTCGAAGCCGACGATGCGCAGGCTGTCCGGACGGCCGGCGAGCGGCACTTCGAGGTCCACCGCCGGATTGGCCGCCTCGACCTGGGGCAAGCGCGCCAGCCGCGGGTACCACGCTTCGTCGAAGCCGGCGCGCGGGCCGCGCACCACCAGGTCGGCTTCCCCGGCGAGATGGCGCGCGGCCAGCTCGAATTCGTTAAGCGCGCTGGAATTGACGAGGTGGACCGCAACACCGAGTGCAACGCCGAGGGCGATGGCAACGACCGCGAGCGCGGCGCGGCCGGGATTTTCACGCAACGGTCCCAGCACGAGCGCGTTGACGAGAAGGAAGTTCATTTTAGCCACGGAATCACACGGAATCACACGGAAAACACGGAAACAACGAGAATCTTGAACTGAATGTCGCTTGCCATCTATTGTTCTCCACGTTCGGTGTGCTTCCGTGTGTTTCCGTGGCCAATTGCAGTTAACGGATTTGAGCGTGAAGCCCATCCGCGGTGAGTGTCAGCACGCGGTCGGCGGTGGCCGCCGCGGCGGCGGAATGCGTGACCAGGATGCCAGCGCCGCCGGACTGCTTCACCTGTTCGCGCAGCAGCGCCAGGATGGTGCGAGCCGTTTCGGGATCAAGGTTGCCCGTCGGCTCATCCGCTAGAAGGAGTTGCGGCCGATGCACCAGCGCCCGCGCGATCGCGGCGCGCTGCATTTCCCCGCCGGAGAGTTCGCGGGGGTAGCTGTCCGCCGCTGCTTCGAGCCCTACCGCGGCGAGCACGTCGCCGACGCGCGCGGCAACCTGCTCGCGCGCGGCGCCGGCAAGAGACAGCGGCAGCGCGACGTTCTGCGCAACGGTGAGGTGCGGCAGCAGGTGGAACGCCTGAAACACGAAGCCGATGCGATCGCGCCGCAAGAGCGTGCGCCCGGTGTCATCCAGCGCCGTCACGCTGGCGCCGTCCAGCACCACGGTGCCGTGGTCCGGGATATCGAGTCCCGCAATCAGGTTGAGGAGAGTGGACTTGCCGACGCCGGATTCGCCCGTGATGGCGATGTACTCGCCGCGGGCGATGTCGAACGCGATATCGCGCAGCACCACGCGCGACCGCGCGCCGCCGTAGGATTTGGAGAGGCCCCGTATCGTCAGCACCGTATCATTCTAGGAGTTTGTCAGCCTTAGTGCCGACAAACTCCTGATTGCAGATGCTATGATCGTCCTGTTTTTTCGCGCCGTGCACGTCTGCAATACGTAATTGCACCCCGGAGGAGGTTTATGGAGCACCCGTTGCGCATACTGGTTTGCCTGCTGGCAGGAACGCTGGGGCTGGTTGCGGCGGCGGTCGAGGCGCAGGCCCAGGCGTACCCGGCGCGGCCGGTGCGACTGATCATTCCATTCTCGGCCGGCGGCGCCGCCGACGTGCCGGCCCGGATACTGACGCAGCGCCTGGTCGAGACCCTGGGGCAACAAGTCGTCATCGAAAACCGGCCTGGCGCGGGCTCGACCATCGGCGCGGACGCGGCGGCAAAAGCGCCCCCAGATGGCTATACGCTGTTCTGGATCAGCAACACGCATTTCGTGAGCGCCGCGCTCCACAAGAAGCTGAACTACGATGCGCTAAACGACTACGCGCCGGTGACCCAGGTTACGAGCGCGCCCAATGTGCTGGTCGTGCATCCGTCGCTGCCTGCAAAAACGGTCAAGGAGTTGGTCGCGCTGGCAAAGGCGAGGCCGGGACATATCGATTACGCCTCCTCGGGCAACGGCAGCACGCAACACCTGACCGGCGCATTGTTCTGCTTGATGGCGGGCATACGGATGACCCATATACCGTACCGTGGCAGCGGCCCGGTAACGGCCGATCTGCTGGGTGGCCAGGTGCAGGTGGCGTTTCCCGGTATCGCCGGCATGCTGCCGCACATCAAGTCCGGCAAGCTGCGAGCACTCGGGGTGACCGGCCACAAGCGCTCGCCCGAGCTGCCGGGCGTGCCGACGATCGCGGCGGCGGGCGTGAAGGGGTACGAGATGGTGGCGTGGTTCGGGATCTCCGGGCCGAAGGCGCTGCCGCGCGAGATCCAGATGAAGTTGCACGGCGACCTGCTGCGCGTGCTAAAGACTGCCGAAATGCAGAAAAGCCTGATCGCCGCGGGCCAGGAGCCCGCGTGGCAGGATACGCCCGAGCGCTTCTACGAATTCCTGAAGGTGGAGTCAGCCAAGTGGGCGAAGGTGGTGAAGGACAGTGGCGCGCAGCTCGAGTGATCCGTTGCCCACTCCACTGGCGTAACTGCCATAATCTCAAACGCACGAGGGGGAGGGGCAATCATGAGCAGGGTGAAACCGGGAACCGCGGCAGGCGCCATGTTGGCGGTGGTACTTCTTGCTGCGGCACAACTTGCGCCCGCGCAGACGTATCCCATGCGCCCGGTGCGCATGATCGTGCCGTACTCGGCTGGCGGGGCGACCGATATCGTCATGCGTATCGTGGCGCAAAAGCTGCCGGAATTCCTGGGCCAGCAAGTCGTGATCGACAACCGTCCGGGCGCAGGCGGCTTGATCGGCACGGACACGGTCGCCAAGGCAACCCCGGACGGCTACACGCTGCTCACGACTTCCACGCCCCACGTCATCCTCCCGCACCTGCACAAGAAAATACCATTTGACGCATTGCAGGATTTCGCGCCGATCATGCAGTTCGGGGACCAGCCGTACGCGCTCACCATCCACCCCTCGCTCGGCGTGACCACGGTCAAGGACCTGATCGCGCTGGCGCAGAAGCAGCCGGGCAAGATCAACTACGCCTCGTCCGGCAACGGCGGCGCGCAGCACATGTTCGCGGCGCTGTTCGTCTCGATGTCCAGGATCGACATGGTGCATATCCCGTACAAGGGGAGCGGCCCGGCGCGGGCGGACCTTCTCGGCGGGCAGGTCAAGCTCGGCTGCCTCGGCATTGCCAGCGTGCTGGCGAACCACAAGGCGGGACAGTTGCGCATCCTGGCGGTGACCAGCGCGAAGCGTTCCCACGAGATCCCCGATATCCCCAGCATCGGCGAGACGATCCCGGGCTACAGCGCGTCGTTGTGGCAGGGATTGTCCGCTCCGCGCTCGACGCCGCGGGCGGTCATCGAGCGCATCCAGCGCGATGTCCTGAAGACGATGGAGTCGCCCGACGTGAAGGCGGCGTTCGAGCGGTCAGGCACTTACGTGGTCGTCACGAGTTCGAAAGTCTTCGGCGACCTGCTGAGAGTCGAGTTCGACAAGTGGGGCAAGGTGGCACGCGAGATCAACCTTCGGATCGACTAGTACCTATCACCGGCGCCCGAGGCGCCGACGCGAAACGCCTTGCGGTCCTGCTCGTCGAGCTGGGCGATCAGGCCGGTTTCCCACGCAAGGTACTGCCGCATCGCCGCCTTGTTGCCGGCGTGGCGATCGTGGACAAAGAACAGGTGGTCGATGCACTCGGCGTCCGCAGGCGAGTCGGGTGAGGCTTCGGTCGCATAGCCCGCTTTCGTCCATGCCGCGAAGCCGCCGTCGAGCAGCCTGACGTCCTTGAGTCCGGCCTCGAGCAAGTCGATCACGGCGAGTCGAGCGACGTCCGCGTCCTCGGCGATGAACACTATCGGCTTTTTTCCATTGCGCGCGTCGGCGGTGAGCCGCACGCGCGTGCTCCAGCGGCTGCCCGGCACGTGCGCCTTGCGGAAAGCCGTGCTGGACCTCAGGTCCAATGCCGCGCAGGCGCTCGTGTCCAGGAGACGCTTCAATTCGGACACGGAAACCGCGAGCGGGGCGGGTAGAGCCGGGGCAATCCCGCGCCGTCCCTTCACGCTCGAGCGGACGCCGTCTGCGAGCACCCATGCGTCGCAACCGAGCTGCTTCAGCCAGCTCGCCACTACCGGCGCGCGTACGTTCTCGCCGCCGTCGATCAGCACGATGCGCGCATTGCGCACGCCGACCCACTGGTCGGTGGCCTGGATCAGCTGGCCGCCGGGCGAGTGCATCGCGCCGGGAATGGAACCGGTCTTGAATTCTTCAGGGGTGCGTACATCGCACAGGTAGGTCGTGCGACTTGGGTCCTCAAGCCATGACTCGACTTGACCGGCGTTCGCCGTCCGGATCGCGAAGTGCTCGATAAGTTTCTGCGTTGATAGCTTGAGTGCGGGCAGGGCGGCCTCGTCGATACGATCCGGGTACTTGCGCGTGGCACCGTGCTCGAGCTTCAAGTCGGACAGGTACCAGCCCTGTGTGCCGTTCTCGAGCGCGTAAACGGGGTTTGGGACGCCGAAGTTGATGAGAGTCTGTGCGCCCAGGATGCTACGCGTGCGCCCGGCGCAGTTCACGATAATCTTGGTCTTCGGGCTTTTCACGATGCTCGACACCCGGTACGGCAGCTCGGCATTGGGGCAGCAGGTCGAGCCGGGGATGGTCATCTTCTGGTGCTCATTGAGCGGGCGGCCGTCGAGCAGGACGAAGTCGTCGCCCGTTTCCTTCATGCGCACCAGGTCCTGCGCCGTGATTCGAGGCGTGTGGTACTCGTGCTCGACCAGTTCGCCGAAGAGCTTGCTCGGCACGTTGACGCCCTTGAACAGCGCGTAACCCGCGGCGGCCCATGCCCGGTTCCCGCCCGCGAGCACCGCCACGTCGGAGTAGCCCGCGTCCCGCAATCGTTTCGCGGCAAGCGTAGACACTCCCGCTACGCCGTCGTCACAAAGCACGATGCGGACCGACTTTCGCGGAACCAGCGCGGCAATATCGATTTCGAGGCGGCTGTAGGGCAGCGGCGTCGCGAACAGCAGGTGCGATTCACCGAACTGGCCCGCCTCGCGCACGTCGAGGAGGGCAATTTCCCCGCCGTCGTGCAGCATGGCCTTGAGCTGCTTGGGAGTGACGGTCTTCA
>CAZCGD010000425.1:0-1844 GCA_964498105.1 uncultured Streptomycetaceae bacterium | reverse complement strand
GAGATGGCGTGGAGCCTGACCGGCGAGAACGCGCACTACGGCACGCCGGTGAACGTCCGCGCGCCCGGCCGCGTCCCGGGCGGATCGTCAAGCGGTTCCGCTGCGGCGGTGGCGGCGGGGCTCGTCGATTTCGCGCTCGGCAGCGATACCGGCGGCTCGGTGCGGCTGCCGGCCAGTTACTGCGGCATCCTCGGCTTGCGTCCCACCCACGGGCGCATCTCGCTGGAAGGCGCGTGCCCGCTCGCGCCGAGCTTTGACACCTGCGGCTGGTTCGCGCGCGACGCCGGCGTCTTCGAGCGGGTGGGCCGCGTGCTGCTGCGCGACGCCGCGCCCGCACCCGCGCCGGGCCGCCTGCTGGTGGCGCAGGACGCGTTCGCCTTCGCCGAAGAGGCGGCGCTGACCGCCCTCAAGCGCGCGCTGGAAAAAGTGGCCGCATTGATCGGCGCGCCGGAGAACGTGACCGTGGGCGACGAATCGCTAACGCGGTGGATGGATTACTTCCGCTTTCCGCAGGGCGCCGAAGCGTGGGCGGCGCACCGCGAATGGATAACGCGGGTCAAACCGCAGTTCGGTCCCGCGATCAAGGGGCGCTTTGAATGGGCGTCGAGCGTGGACCCGAAGGACGTTACGCGTGCCGGTGCGCGGCGCGAGGAGATTACCCGGCGCATGGATGAATTGCTCCGGGATAACGCGGTGCTGGCGCTGCCGAGCGCGCCTGGCATCGCGCTGCCCAGGAATTCCGCGCCCGCAGTGGTGGACGAACTGCGCAGCCGCGCGCTGCCGATGCTGTGTATCGCCGGTCTGGCGCGCTTGCCGCAGGTGTCGCTGCCGCTCGCGACGCTCGACGGCTGTCCGCTCGGGTTGTCGCTCATCGCGGCGCGTGGCAACGATATGCTGCTGCTTGACCTGACGGTCAAGCTCATGAAGGCGTGAATGGTGAATAGTGAATAGTGAATGGTAGGCCGCGCAGCGGCGCAGGAGACTTCTGCAAGCAGCCGTATCACTGTCGATTCACCATTCACCATTCACCATTCACGCATTTCCAAGTCAATGCTGATCTACATACATGGTTTCAACAGTTCTCCGGCCTCGTCGAAGGCGCAGGTTCTCAAGCAGAGGCTCGAAGCGCTGGGACGGGGCGCGGAGTTTGCCGCGCCCGCCCTGCCGCACGGTCCGGCACAGGCCGCGGCCCTGCTCGACGCGCTCGCTACCCGGCATCCGCACGCCGCTCTGGTTGGCAGCTCGCTCGGCGGCTATTACGCGACGTATCTCGCGGAGAAATACGGTCTCAATGCGGTGCTGCTCAACCCCGTGGTGCGTCCATACGACTTGCTGCAGGACCACCTCGGCCCGCAACAGAACTTCCACACGGGCGAACGCTACGAGTTCACTGGGCAGCACGTCGGGGAATTGCGCGCGCTGGAAGTCGCCGGCATCACGCCCGGCCGCTATCTGCTGATCGCGGCGACCGGTGACGAAGTGCTCGATTACCGCGCGGCGGTGACGCGTTACCAGGGATGCCGGCAGATCGTGATCGACGGCAGCGACCATGGGATGCGCGATTTCGGGGACTATCTGGAGACGGTGCTGGAATTCTGCGGCGTGTCAGAGCCGGTGAAGAATTAGCCACGGAAACACACGGAAACACACGGACGATACAAATGGAAGAAGAAGAGATCACCTTCTTCCTCGATTTGAGGGCAGCGCAATCATTGACGAAGGCGCACGATTTGTCAGCCTTTAGACGGTCTTCAGCCACGTCGCTGCGGCACGCCGTTGCCCGCAGTTCGGGATTCGTCGTAGTATGGAGGCGCTAATACCCGAATAATCGGACGTGTCCGGGG
>CAZCGD010000424.1:0-3373 GCA_964498105.1 uncultured Streptomycetaceae bacterium | reverse complement strand
GTTTTTTCTTTCCCCTTTTGCCTTTTGCCTTTTGCCTTTTCCCTTGATCGATTGACGCGCGCCCGCGCGTCAATCGATCTTGGCTCCCGCGCGCTTGATTACGTCCGCCCACTTCGCGCTTTCGGCGCGGATGAACTTGCCAAACTCCTCGGGCGTCGCGCTGCCCATCGGCTCGGAGCCGATCGCGGTGACTTTTTCCCGGTACGAGGGTGAGGCGACCATCCGGTTCAGCTCGGCGTTGAGTCGCTTGACGACGGACTGCGGCATGCCAACCGGCGCGACGATGCCGGTCCAGGTCGTCGCTTCATAGCCCGGCACGCCCGCCTCCGCTATCGTGGGAATGTCGGGCAAGGCCTCGGAGCGCTTCGGCCCGGTCACTCCGAGACCCCGCACCCGGCCCGCCTTGGCGTACGGCGTGATCGAGTTGGTGCTCTCCAGCATCAGCTGCACGCGGCCCGCCATGAGGTCGATGATGCCGGCCGCCCCGCCCTTGTAGGGGACGTGAGCGACGCTCGCGCCGGTCATGAACTTGAACAGCTCGAAGCCGACGTGGCCCGGCGTGCCGTTGCCGGAGGATGCATAATTGAGCTTGTCCGGATTTTGCTTCGCATAGGCGACGACGTCCTGCACGCTCTTGAAGGTCGAGCCGGGCGTGGCCGCGAGCAGCATCTGCCCGGTGGTGGTCTGCGATATCGGCTGCAGATCTTTCAGCACGTTGAGCGGCGGCTTCGGCACCACGTTGGGGCTGATCGCCAGCGCGCCGATCATGGCGTAGCCGATGGTGTAGCCGTCGGGGTTGGCTTTCGAGGTGAGGTCGAGCCCGAGGAGCAGCGCGCCGCCGGGGCGGTTGTCCACCACCACCTGTTGCTGCAGCCGGCTGGTGAGTTCGGCGGCGATGATGCGCGCCACGGTGTCGGAGGCGCTGCCGGGCGCCTGCGGCACGATCATCCGGATCGGTCGCGTGGGATAGGACTGGGCCTGGACGGCCGCAGCGCAGCAAACGAGACAGGCAAGCAGGGCGAGCGAAAGCGGGGGCCGCATGGCATCCTCCTCACATACAGTTATTGCACGAGCCTAGCATATCAGTCACGATTCACGCTCTTATGATTCACGCTGACGCCTCATGGCTGGACGCCGCCGGCAAACTGCTGATCGTGGGGTTCTACATTATCGCGGGTCTGTGTAATCTGACCCGCGATCGGATCAGGGACCACATCCACCGTCTGGGTGGTCTCGGCGTGCCGCTGCCCGCGGCGGTGTTCTGGTTCGGGATGGCGCTGCAATTCACCGGCTGCGCGCTGGTGCTCGCCGGCTGGCACGCGGACATCGGCGTCCTGTTCCTGATCGTGTTCACGGTGGTTGCGAACGCGCTCTTCCACCGCTTCTGGACGGTGACCGACCCGGCCCGGCGCAACACGCTAAGGCTTATGCTGCTCAACGGCACCGCCATACTGGGAGGGCTCCTGCTGTTGCTGCAAAACGTCCGCTGATGGACGCGGCGCCGACGCGCCGCGTCCATAAATAAAAGCTACAATTTCATCCCGCCCGTTCACCGGGATGGACGGGTCAATCAGTAAGGAGGGGGCCGTGAAAACAATTCTTGATACTGACGCGGGCGGGTTGCCGCGGCGCCAATTTCTGGCAGGCCTGGCTGCTCTCGGGGCGGGCGCGCTCCTCCCGGGCTGCCAGACGACCGGCGCCGGCACGGCCAGCGGCAAGCCGTACCGCATCGACGTGCACCACCACATCGCCCCGCCGTCCTACTCGGCGGCGCTCAAAGCGATGATGCGCGGCCACGCGAGGTGGTCGCCCCAGGCTTCGATCGAGGACATGGACAAGAGCGGCATCGCGACTTCGATCACCTCGCTCATCAACCCTGGCATGCAGGCGTGGATTGGTGATGTGGCGGGATTTAGCAAGATCGCCCGCGAATCGAACGAGTACGCGGCGCAGCTCGCCCGCGACTACCCGGGACGCTTCGGCTCATTCGCCTCGATCCCGTTTCCTGATGTCAAGGGGAGCCTCCGGGAGATCGAGTACGCGCTCGACACGCTCAAGGCCGACGGTATCTACCTGTGGACGAGCTACAGCGGGAAACTGCTGGGTGATCCGGATTTCTTCCCGATACTCGAGGAACTCAACCGGCGCAAGGCCGTGGTCTACACGCACCCGGCTACTCCGGCGTGCTGCGCGAAGATCATGCCCTACATCTCGATCAATGCGATCGAGGGGCCGGTGGACACGACGCGCACGATGGTGAGCCTGATGTTCCAGGGCGGCGCGGCGAAGTTTCCCGATATCAAGTGGATCTTCTTTCACAGCGGCGGCGTCACGCCGTTCCTGCTGTCGCGGTTCGAGAGGCACGTAGCGGATACGAAGGACATCAAGCAGGTCCTGCCCAACGGCCTGATGCACGAACTGAGGAAGTTCTACTACGACACCGCGCAGGGGAACCACGAGGGCGCCCTGCTGGCGCTGCTGAAGATCGTTCCTACCTCGCACGTGCTCTACGGCACCGATTTCCCGTTCCGCGACGGCGCGGAAGTCAGCGCCGGACTGGAGAAGCACGGCTTCAGCGCTTCCGATCTGCGGGCCATCGACCGCGGCAACGCGCTGCGCCTGTTTCCGAATCTGAAAGCGTAAAGGAAGGAACGAGGGGATGTTCCCCTCGTGCTCCCCTGAATCAGCAAGAAAGGACATTGAACACCATGGGAAAACCAAGTCTGCCGATGAAAATGGTGCCGAAGCGGCCGTTGAAGCAGGACGTGACGCTCGCCACGCTCGAGAACATGGCCGGACGCGTGAAAAACTGGGGCCGCTGGGGGCCCGACGACCAGCTGGGCACGCTCAACTTCGTCACGCCGGACAACATCAGGACAGCGGCGGCGCTGGTGAAGAAAGGCAAGGCGTTCTCGCTCGGTCTCGACTTCAACTCCGACGGCCCGCAGCGGACCGGATGGGGCGGTCGCTTCAACCCCATTCACACCATGCTCGCGACCGGCACCGACGCCGTGGCGGGCACGCAGGACGCGGGCAAGATCCGCTACGCCGACGACATGGTGTCGATGCCGCTGCAGTGCGGCACGCAGTGGGACGCGCTGGGCCATATCTTCTACGGGGACAAGATGTGGAACGGCTACGACGCGCGGCTGGTGGATTCGACCGGCGCGAAGAAGAACGGCATCCACAAGACGCGCGACCGCATGGTCGGGCGCGGCGTGCTGCTCGACATTCCGCGCCACCTCGGCGGCGACTATCTCCAGGACGGCTTCGGCGTCGGCAACGCCGAGCTCGACGCTTGCGCGAAGGCGCAGGGCGTGGAGGTGCGGCGCGGGGACTTCGTGATCGTGCGCACCGGCCAGATGGAGCACTG
>CAZCGD010000423.1:0-3202 GCA_964498105.1 uncultured Streptomycetaceae bacterium | reverse complement strand
ACCGGCAACCCCGAAGCGGAGATCCGCATCGCCATGCCCTCCGGCGTACTGACGGTGGCCGCGACGGTGCGCAAACTGGAAGGCCAGTGGTACGCGGAGCAGGGGGCGTTCTACCGGACGCAGCGGCGCATGTTCGAAGGCCAGGTTTTGGTGCGCGCTTCACGCGCATCAAAACTGAATGCCGCTTAATCGAGCTGCGCGCCTGCCTGTTTGACGGCCGCGGCCCACTTCTCCAGCTCCACCTTGATGAAGGCTGCGAATTGCTCGGGCGTGTTGCCCACCGGCTCGGCGCCTTCGGCTGCCAGTCGCTCCCGCAACTCGCGGCTGGTGATGACCTTGATCGTCTCCTGGTTCAACCGCATGACGATCGCGCGCGGCGTTCCCGCCGGCGCCACGAGGCCGGCCCAGGAGCTGACGTCGAAGCCCGGCACTGATTCGGCGATGGCGGGCACATCCGGAATGGCGGCTGAACGCTTGGCAGTGGTAACCGCGAGCGCCGTCACCCGGCCGGCTTTGACGTGGGGGATCATTCCCGGAAGCGTCGCGAACGTCATGTGCGCCTCGCCCGAGAGCACCGCGATGTTGGCGGGTGCACCGCCCTTGTAGGGCACGTGGACCAGGTCGATCTTGGCGAGCGATTTCAGTATTTCGCCGCTCAGATGACCCGGCGAGCCGTTGCCGGATGAGGCAAAGCGCAACTGACCCGGCTTTGCCCTGGCGGCGCCGATCAGTTCCTTGACCGATTTGGCCGGCAGCGAAGGATGGGTCGCGAGGACCAGCGGATAGGTGGCCACCAGCGTGATGGGAGCAAAGTCCTTCATCACGTTGTAGGGGATTTTGCGGTAGAGCGATGGATTGATGCCGTGGCTCGCCACGGTGGCCATCATCAGCGTGTAGCCGTCAGGGTTGCCTTTGGCGACCAGCTCCGAGGCGAGGCCGCCGCCGGCCGCGGCGCGGTTGTCGACGATGATCGGTTGGCCCAGATTCTCGCTGAGGCGTATTCCAATCTGGCGCGTCAGCACGTCGGTGCTGCCCCCCGGCGGGAAGCCGACCAGCACGCGGATCGGTTTCGTGGGGTAATCCCCGGTTGCGGGCGCCGCCACGGCGGGCGTGACCAGCCATACAGCGCCTGCGATGGCTCCAGAACAACAAAACCGCCAGACGGGTTTCGAGCACATGCGGTTGCTTCCTCGTGTTGGTTAACTGGCTTTCGGCGATGCGATGGTAGTGAGTGGTTTCGATCAGGCGGCTGCGCCGTTGAGCGCAAAATCGAAGATCTGGTAGCTCTTCAACGTCGCCGCGCCGGCCTTCAACTTGTACTCGTCGTTAAGCGGCACGTTGAGTATGAACGGAACCTTTGCCTCGGAGACGCCGCCGTGGGTGCGCAGGCGGTGGCCCTCCAGTCCCGAGAGATCGTGGTCCGCCTCGGAGGCGCCGACGCACACGTCGGCAGTCGAGATTACAACCACGTCGGCCTCGCGGTCGGCAGGAAGATCGTGCACCTTGCACGCGGTTTCTTTGTCGAGCACCGATTCCAGCCCGGCTATGCCCTTGATTGCGTCGATGACCTGCCGGGGCGTGGCCTTGCCGGTGCACCATACCCGCACGAAGCCGCCGAGCGCGCCGTGATGAGCGACGAAGGCGTCGGTGATCGGGCAGATCACCCGGGCGTCGCCCTTGCCGAATTTCGCATCGAGGATGTCCTGCAGCCAGATCACGTTGGGCTTGCCGGCGGCGTTCGACTTGTCGTTCATGCCGTGATCGGCGGTCAACGCCACGACCGCGCCCAGCTCGGCGAGCCGCCCGAAACGCCGGTCCAGTTCCTGGTAGAAGCGCCGGGCCTCGGATTCGGACGGCGCGTACTTGTGCTGGATGTAGTCGGTGAGGGAGAGGTACATGAGGTCGCGCCGCCCGCGCTCGAGCAGCTTGATGCCCGCTTCGAGCACGAACAGCGAGAGTTCCATCGAGTACATGTCGGGCAGCGGCATGCCGACCAGCTGCAGCACGTTCTCGATGCCGTTCTCGGCCAGCGTGCACTGGTCAGCCTTCTCCGAGGAGAAGCTCACGTTGCCTTGGGTGAGATCGAGGTTTTTTCCGAGCTGCTTTCTCAACTTGTCCTTGGCGGTGATCGAAACCACCTTCGCGCCGGCGCCGGCAAAGCGGGAAAGTATCGTGTCGCCGCGCAGCAATTCCGGCCCGGTCATCACCACCGCCTTGCCGGTCCGGGTGTCGAGGTAATAGTTTCCCGAGATGCCATGCTTCGACGCCGGCGTGCCGGTGATGATCGACATGTTGTTGGGGCAGGTGAAGCTCGGCACCGTGCCGTCGGCGACGACGCTGAAGCCCTGTTTCATGAAGCGGGCGATGTTCGGTATGGAGCCGTCCTTGAGGAACTGCTGCAAATAGGCGGGGTCGCCGCCGTCGATGCATACCACCACGGTCGGGCGCGTCGGCCACGAGTAGCTTGTGCCATTGACGGTGACGGCTGGTTTAGCGCTGCCCATACTAAGCCGCGTCCTTTTTCGGCGCGGGGTCCTTCTTGACCCAGTAATCCGGCGAGGCCTTGGATTTCTGCAGGGCCTCGGCGGTCTCGAAGCCCGGCGCCATCGAGGCCGATGTGCCCACCATGACCTGGTGGTGCTCGATATTGAGCAGCCTGAGCCAGCTTTGCTGCCCCATGGTGAGCGCGATGAAGCAGCCCAGCTCGACCAGTTCGGGCTCGCTGAAGTGCCTGCGCATGCGCTCCCAGAACCTGTCGTCGGTGTCGAGCCGCCAGGTGATGGCCTCGGCGTAGGCGAGGGCGGCTTTCTCGCGCTCGCCGTAGCGGGTGGATTTCTCGAAGTTCATGAGATCGTCCACCTTGGCTTCGTTGACCGTGCCGGCATCGGCCGCCTGGATCGAGCGCTGGTTGCCGCAAAATTCGCAATTCACGGAGCGGGAAACATAGAGGCGGGCGAGTTCCTTGATCGTGTGGTCGCACACCCCGGTGTGGAAGATGTCGCGCCAGGAGTTGGCGAAGGACCAGAACGCCCCCGGCACGTGGGCGCGCACCGCCGAGCTCTCCGGGCGCGGCGTGCCCATCTTCGCGCACCGCTCCATCTCGGCGCGCATTTCGGGCGTCATCTTGTCCAGCGGTACGTAGCTGATGCGTTGCTTGCTGGCCATGATGGTCTCCTCGCGCGGCGGGTGGTTACGCCAATTA
>CAZCGD010000422.1:0-1995 GCA_964498105.1 uncultured Streptomycetaceae bacterium | reverse complement strand
AATACTCGGTGGTGTCATGCGTTTGCCAGAACCTGCGTTCCGCAGCTTCGGATTTGAATGCCGGTACCCGCTTAAGGCTGTTGCTCATAGAGTGTCCTTTCCTTGCGATGCATGTCTCGCGCTGAAATCACGCGAATCAGCGTGCCGTCACCGCGCACGGTAAAGATGATCGCCAGACGCCGCCCCAGTAACGTTTGCCCAAGTGCGCGAAAGCGCGGCTCGGCCCGTGAGTGTCGCTCGTCCGGCGTGACGATGAGGGGCACGAAGAAAAACACCTGCTCCGCTTCCAGCATCGTGACGCTGTGTTTGTCGTTTTTGAGTGCATTTCCGCGATCCCAATCGAAGCCGACTATACGAGCGAAGTCGAACATAATTGTATATTACTATAATATCTGTGCGCGCCGCGATGCGAGCGACCAGCACCATCCCGATCGTCATGGCAGGCATTGCCGATCCGCTCGGGGCAAAATTTGTGACAAATCTGGCGCGTCCCGGCGGCAATGTCACTGGACTGTCGAATATCTCCAGCGACGTAAGCCAGAAGCGTCTGGAATTCCTGCTCGCGACAGTACCCACGGCATCCCGTGTCGCCCTGCTACTCAATCACACGAATCCCACGCACGAACCGATTCTCAAGAGCCTGCAACAAGCCTCGCGGAAGGCTGGAGTGCAACTTCTTGCCTTGGAAGCGCGGACTCCCGAGAACAGCGAGCGCGCCTTTTCGGAAATGACAAAATGGAAGGCGGAAGCACTGGTCGTGGTGAATGATGGCTTGTTTGTCGAGCACCGTGTCCGGGTCGTCGGCCTTGCGGCCAGCACCCGGATACCCGCCATCTTCACGCTCCGGGAATACGTCGTGGTTGGCGGCCTGATGAGTTACGGGCAGGACAACTCCGACAATTATCGTCGCGCCGCAGCCCACGTAGACAGAATATTCAAAGGCGCCAAGCCAGGTGATTTGCCGGTGGAGCAAACGGCAAGGTTCGAGCTATTTCTCAATCAGAAAACCGCCAAGGCGCTTGGCGTCACCTTCCCGCGTGAGGTGATGGTGCTGTCGGACAGGGTGATTGAGTGAGCGCCCGCCGCGATCTGCTGCTGTTGCTCGGCGCCGTTGCAGTGACGCCGCGGGCGGTATTCGCGCAATCGAAGAAGGCGCCGATATTGATCGGGTGGCTCAATACCGGATCGCGCGAAACACACGCGCACTTCCTTGCCTCGTTCAAGGAGGGGCTCGCAGCCCTGGGCTGGAAGGAAGGCGCGAACGTGATATTCGAGGAGCGCTGGGCGGCTGCCCAGGTGGACCGCCTGCCAGCCCTGGCCGGGGAACTGGCGGCGAAGGGACCGGCGGTCATCGTTGCCGCGACGGGAGGGGCGGCATTGGCCGCGACCAAGGCCGCGCCCAAGACCCCTGTCGTGTTTATCGTCGGCGATCCGGTGGGCTTGGGACTGGTGGCAAGCCTGGCGCGACCGGGCGGCATGGTCACCGGAGTCTCCAGTTTGGCAACCTCCGTCTCCGAGAAATACGTGGAACTACTGCTCGCCGCCGCGCCCAAGCTACGGCGGATCGGCGTTCTGGTTGATACCACCGCCGGGAATCATGCTGTGCACACGGCAAACGTGCGGCGAGCGGCAGCTCAGCACTCGTTGGAGGCGCGCTACGCCGAGGTGACCCGCCCGGAGGAGATCGAGCCCGCGCTCTCGCGCCTGGCGAAGGAAGGGGTGCAGGCTCTCGTCCTGATGCCGGGCCAGGTCTCACAAACCGGGCGACGACGCATCGTGAACTTCGCGCTGGCCCGGCGCTGGCCGGTTATCGGGTCCCTACGCCAGTACGCTGAAGAAGGGGCTTTGCTGAGTTACGGGGTTGACCCGTCGGTGAATTACCGCCGCGCGGCTTATTACGTGGACCGGATACTGAAGGGCGCGAAACCCGGCGATCTGCCGATCGAGCAGGCGACGAGGTTCGAACTGGTGGTCAACCTGAAAACCGCCAAGGCG
>CAZCGD010000421.1:0-13690 GCA_964498105.1 uncultured Streptomycetaceae bacterium | reverse complement strand
CGCGCCGCTTGCCGCGGCGCAGGCCTGGCCGACGAAATCCATCCGCTTGGTCGTCAACTTCGCCGCCGGCGGCAGCACCGACGTGATCGCCCGCTCCATGGCGCAGAAGCTGGGCGAGACGCTGGGCCAGACGGTCATCGTCGATAACCGGGTCGGGGCGGCGGGCAACATCGGCCTCGAGCTGGTCGCCCGGGCTGCGCCGGACGGCTACACGCTGCTGCATTCCTCCGACGGCCCCATCCTCATCAACCCGCACATCTTCAAGATGACGGTGGACGTGGCGAAGGAACTGCTGCCGATCGCCCCGACGGCGGGCTCGGCGCTGTTCCTGGTGGCGCGCCCGGGCATACCGTCGCGCAATTTCAAGGAGTTTCTCGCCCACGCGCAGGCCAATCCCGGCAAGCTCAATTACGGCTCCGCCGGCAGCGGCACCCTGCAGCACGTCGCCATCGAAATGCTGATGAGCGTGGCCAAGTTCAAGGCCGTGCACGTGCCGTACAAGGGCTCGCAAGCGGTGCTGGTGGACCTCCTCGGCGGCCAGGTGGATTTCACGGTGGACCTCGGCGCGGCCATTCCTCACATCAAGTCGGGCAAGGTGCGGCTGCTCGCGGTCCCGGGCAAGACGCGCTCGCCGATTTTCCCCGAGACGCCGACCTTGATCGAGCAGGGGACGAACGTGGACCTGGTGTGGATCTCCGGCGTCTACGCGCCGACCGGCACGCCGCGCGCGATCGTCACGCGCCTCAACAAGGAAATTTCCCGCATCATGCAGTCGCCGGACGCGAAAGCACAGCTCGACGCCATGGCGGCGGAGGCGCTCGCGCCGATGACGCCCGAGCAGTTCGCGGCGCACCAGCAGCGCGCGCGGGATCGCTTCGGCGCGGTCGTGCGCGAAGCGGGGATCAAAGCAAACTGAGAGGAGAATTCATGAAGCCCATGCTGATTACCTCCACCATTTGCACAGTTCTGCTCCTGGCCGCGGCTAGTGCGGCAGCGCAGACTTATCCAACCCGTCTCATCCGCATCATCGTGCCGCAGGCGCCGGCTTCGGGACCCGACATCATGGCCCGCACCGTGGCGCAGAAGCTCACCGAGTCCTGGGGCCAGCAGGTGATCGTGGACAACCGCCCGGGTGCGAACGGGATCATCGGCATGGAAGCAGCCGCCAAATCCAAGCCCGACGGCTACACGCTGGTCATGTCGGTGCCGAGCGCGCTGACCATGAATCCGTACGTGTACAAGCAATTGCCATACGACACGTTCCGCGACTTCGTGGCGATTACCCAGACGGCGACCAATACCTTCGGCCTGGTGGTCAACCCCGCGTTGCCGGCGAAGTCCGTGAGGGAGCTCGTGGCGTTGGGCAGGGCGCGGCCGGGCCAACTGAATTACGGCTCGTTCGGCATCGGCAACCAGACCCACCTTGCCGCCGAGCTGTTTTCCATGGCAACCAGGCTCAAGACGCTGCACGTGCCGTACAAGGGGCAGGCCCCGGCCGTCACGGAACTGGTCGCCGGGCAGGTGTCGTTCATGTTCTCGCCGATGCCGGGCACTGCAGGCATGGTGGAGGCCGGGAAGCTGCGCTTACTGGCGACCTGCGGCGAGAAGCGCGACGCGATCTTCACCAACGTGCCGACGATGCTCGAGGCGGGCTATCCGACGGTCATCATCACCGGCTGGTCGGGGTTGCTCGCGCCGGCCGGCGTGCCGGGCGACGTGGTGAACCGCCTGCAAGCCGAAATCGCCCGCCATATCCTGTCGCCGGAATTGAGCGAGATCATCAGGCGGCAGGGCGCCGAGCCCATCGGCAGCACGCCCCAGCAGTTCGCGGCTTTCATCAAATCGGAAGCCCAGAAATGGTCGCAGGTGATCAAGCAGGCCGGCCTCGAGTTCACGCAGTAGGTTTTATTCATCCATAGATAGCGGGCCACATTTCCATGGCGACGATCATGGCCAGCCCCGCCAGAACCGATTATCTCGATGCCCTGGCGCAGTTCGCTTGCGAGACGCAGCTCGACGACGTGCCCGCGTCGGTCGCTGAGCACTGCAAGCTCATCCTGGCCGACACCATCCCGGTGATCGGGGCCGGCATGCGGCAGAAGGAAATGCGCTCGCTCGTGGAGCGGCACCTGCCCAGTGCGGCGGCCGGCCGCGCATCGGTGATCGGCACGGGCAAGCGCGCGGGCCCGTTCGACGCGGCCATGCTCAATGCCATCGCCGGCGTGTGGCTCGAGCTCGACGAGGGGCACTTCTATACCAACGGCCATCCCGGCATACACGTCATCCCCGCCGCGCTGGCGCACGCGCAGGAGCACGGGGTCTCCGGGCGCGACCTGCTGCTCGCCATCGTGCTGGGCTACGAGGTGTGCGGGAGAATAGGCGGCGCGTACCGGATGCGGGTCATGGTGCAGACGCACGGCACGTTCGGCGTGATCGGGGCCACCGTGGCCGTCGGCAGGTTGAGCGGTCTGAACCCGCGCGAGATGAGGGAGGCGATCAACATCGCGGCTTCGACGCCGCTGGGAGGCAACCGGCAGACGATGCTCGACGGCGCGACGGTGCGCAACTACTACCCGGGCCACGCGAACTTCACCGGCCAGATGGCAGTGCGGCTGGTGCAGTCCGGTTTCACGGGGCCCATCGACGCGCCTAGCGTGACCTACGGCCAGATCCTCGCCGACGACTTCAGCCCGGAGCGCGCCGCCATGGGCCTCGGCACCCGCTGGCTGCTCACCGACGACTACATCAAGCTCTACCCCAGCGCGCGTTACGTGCACTGCGCGATCGACGCGTTGCTGGACGCGCTCGCCAGAGTCCCGGGGAAGCGACTGCAGCCGGATTCGATAGCCCGGGTCGAGGTGCACGGCTACCGGATGCTGGTGTTCTGCGGCGAGAAGCGGCCGAAAAGCATGTTCGGGACGCAGTTCTCGACGCCGTTCTCCGTCGCCACCATCCTCTATCACGGCCGCTCCGACCTCGATGTCTTCGGCGAAGAGGCGTTCGCCAACCCCGCCGTGCTCGATCTGGCCGCGCGCGTGGAGATGATCGAAGTGCCCGAATTCAACAAGAACTTTCCGCAGGAAATTCCCGCGCGGCTCAGAATCGTGCTCAAGGACGGCACGACCTACGAAGGCAGGTGCGACATGCCGAAAGGGGAGAGAACCAACCCGCACTCCCCGCAGGAAATCGAGCGCAAGTATTACCAGCTCGCCACGCCGATTTGGGGCGAGGAGCTTGCCCGCAGGATCCAGCAAAGCTGCATGACGCTCGAGCGGCTCGGCAGCCTCGACCAGTTCGCCGGCGGCAGCGATCTTTGAGCGGGAAGCGCGGCGGGGTCAGCGCTGCCGCGCGACCGGCTCGGCAGCGGCACCGCTGAACCAATCGGCGATCTGCGCTCCGGCCATGAAAACCGCGTCCTGACGCGCGACGAGCGTGTCGAGAAACCGCTCCAGGAAGCCGATGCGGTGCGGCACGCCCATCAGGTGCGGGTGCAGCGGCAC
This sequence comes from uncultured Streptomycetaceae bacterium, assembly GCA_964498105.1. Taxonomy (GTDB): domain Bacteria; phylum Pseudomonadota; class Gammaproteobacteria; order Burkholderiales; family SG8-41; genus SG8-41. The sequence goes on along the minus strand of CAZCGD010000421.1, from coordinate 10,190 downwards.
GGTCAATATGCGCGGTCCCGCGGCCAGTTCCTTCGCATAGCAATCGAGCGTGCGCTCGAGCCGTCCCGTCATCTCCCCGGAGCTGTGCTTCTCCATCGCGTAGATCACGCTGTCGTTGGTCTCGAAGCAGTACGGCACGGAAACGATTCGGCCGTGGCGCGTCTCCATCCAGCTTGGCAGGTCGTCGATGGACCATTCGCAGAGGTAGTCGAAGCCGAGGGCCTTGAGGACGTCCGGGGTGTCGTAGGTCTCCTGCAGCCCCGGCCCCAGCCAGCCGCGCAATTTCTTGTGCGTGTAGCGCTCGACCGCTTCCTTCGCTTCCGCGATCATCGCGCGCTCGTCGGGCACGCTTTTCACGGAACGCTGGATGACGCCGTGCCCGACCCACTCCCAGCCCGTCTCGAGGATGCGCTCGGCTAAGCGCGGATAGACGTCGATGATCGCGGAGTTGATCGCGCAGCTCACGGGCAGCTTGCGCTCCCGCAGCACGCGGAAGAGGCGCGGCATGCCGGCGCGCAGCCCGTATTCCGCCCAGCCCCAGTTCGGGATGTCGGGCACCGCGGCCTGCCCGTGCGGCGGCGTCAGGATCCCGCGCGGCATCGGCTGGTCGAACGGCCACACCTCGACGTTTATCACGATGTGCACGATCAGCGGCTTGCCGCCGGGCGCCGGCAGCGGCGCGCGCTCGTCGGAGAGCTCGTAGCGTATCCGGGTCTGCTGCATGCGCCGTTCTCCTACAGCCCGGCTTCGAGCGTGAACGCCCGCACGTCGGCGATGCGCTCGAGCGACATCAGGCCCTCGTAGAGGCGTTGCGCCGCGGACCGCCCGAGCGCGGGCCCGGCCAGATCGTGGAACTTGCGCTCGAGGTCGCGCGGGTCGTGCGGGCTGCCCGGCTCGCCGCGCATCACCTCGCAGCGTCCCCGCAGCACCTGCCCGTCCTTGAGGTGGACTACGAGGTCGGCGATCTGCTCGCGCGGGTAGCGCGCCTCGTGCTCCGGGTCTTCCGTCACGTCCGTGCGTTGCGCGAGCGACTGGATCGCGGGAATGGCCACGGCGGCTTCCTCGAAGCATTCGAGGCTGCAGCGGCCGTGGTAAATGATGGACGCCAGCGCGAACGGGATCGAGAAGCGCGTGTTGAACGCGTTTTTCACCGTCTTCACGTCGAGCATCGCGCCCAGGCGGAAGGTTTTCACTTCGATGCGCGCCACGGCCGCCGGGTCGAGGCGCCCGCCCGGCTGCCGCGCGAGCAGGTCGATCAGCGCATCCATCGCCGCGTGAGAATAGCGCCCGGTCGGGTAGAGCTTGATGTAGCCGTCGGTGAGCAGCCAGCGGCTGCCGAGCCCGTCCACCATCTGCTGTGGGTCGAAGGCGTCGCCCAGCACGGATCCGTACACGGTATTGAGCGCGTCCGGCGCTGCGGCGAAATCCGCCTGCGCGAGGCGCACGGCCATCTGGCCCATGTAGCCGCTGTAGCCCGCGCCCCAATTGCGGATGGTTCCGCCGTGCAGCATCGCATGGCGGTTGTTGGCCATCGGGATCGAGGCGGAGAGGTTGATGAGCCCGCCGAAAAGCCGCGGATCGAGGCCCTCCAGCCGTGCGGCGGCGATCGCCGCGCCGATCGTGCCGAACGTGCCGTGCGGATGAATGATCTGCTTCATGCGCGAGGCGCCGCTCACGCGGCCGCACGCCTCGTAGGCGACCGCGACCGCGGCGAGCAGGTCGGCGCCCGCAGCCCGGCGCTCCTCCGCGCAGCCCAGCGCGGCCGGGATGAGCTGTATCCCGGGGTGCCCGCGCATGAAGAGATTGCCTTCGTCGAAGTCCAGCCACACGCCGGCCGTTCCATTGAGCAGCGCCGCGTCGAGCCGGTTCGTCCGCTGCCCCGCGCCGATCACCGCGCAGGGGCCCGCCGCGACGCCGGGCAGATGGCTGCGGCACAGCGACTTCAACTCGGGCGCCTGCATGCCGGCGGCGATCACCGCGACGGTGTCAGCGATGATCGCCTTGGCACGCGACAGGACCGGCGGTGGAATATCCGACAGGCGCGTTTGCGCGGCGAACTGCGCGAGCCGCTCCACGCTCCCGAGGAGCACGTCGCTTGCCGGTCGAAGCGGGAAATCCACGCGATCCGCGTGCAGCGGGATCTCAGCCTGCCGCGTTGATGAGCTCGGCAGCCGCGACCAGCCCGAGCCGCTGCTGACGCGTCTTCATGCGCGGACGCATGAGCGGCGCCCAGCGCCCGGTGTCGGATGCCGTTTTCCACTCCGGGGTGGAGGGAAGATCGGACCGTGCGAGCAGGTAGAGCGCGGAATAGACGAGCCATCCCGCCGCGCTCGGGGCCGCATCCTTGAAGCGCACAACGCCGAGCACGCCTTTGACTTTCAGGATGTTGGGCACGTGCTCGGTATCGTAGATTTCGTTGAACAGCGCCTCGTCCTCCTGCGCGATCTCGAAAGTCACCATGTAGAAATGGCGCGCCGCGTCCAGGACTGTGCTCTGGTTCGTCATGATCGTCATGCCTTCCGTTTCTCGCTGATGCTTCTTACTCTACGCGGATATTCAGGGCCTTGATCACGCTCGCGTACTTCTTCAGGTCGGCTTTGACGATCACGGCGGATTCCTCGGGCGTGTTGGCGATGACCTCCGCCCCCACGCGCAGGATCTGCTCGGTGATATCGTGCAGCCTCACGATCCGCACCAGCTCCTGGTTGAGCTTGTTCACGATGGGCTGGGGTGTTCGCGACGGCACCAGCACTGCCTGCCAGTTGCCTTCCTCGAAGCCGGGAAGCCCGGCTTCGGCCACGGTTGGCACGTCGGGCAGCGCGGAAATGCGCTTGGTGCCGGTGGTGCCGAGCACCCTGATCTTTCCCGACTTCAGGTACGGCTGCACCACCACCGACGAGGCCATCGTGAGCTGAACCTCTCCCGCCAGCAGCGCCGGGATGGAAACCCCCACGCCGCGGTAAGGCACGTGATTCATTTTGATCCCGGCCATTGCCGCGAATCGCTCGGCGGCAATATGGGTGGCGTTGCCGACGCCGCCGGAACTGTAGTCGATCGCGCCTGGCCGCGCCCTGGCCAGGGCAATCAGCTGTTTCACGGTCGTGACGGGCAGCGTCGGGTGCACCGACAGCAGGTACGGCTGCCAGAGCAGCAGGGTCACCGGCGCGAAATCCTTTTCGGAGTCGAACGGCAGATTGGGATAGACGGCCGGATTCATCGCGTAGGTGGTGGCGACCAGCAGCATGGTGTAGCCGTCCGCGGGCGCTCTGGCCGCGGCCTCGGTTCCGATGTTGCCGTTGGCGCCCGAGCGGTTGTCGATCAGCACGATCTGCTTCCACGATTCCGTTATCTTCTGCCCGATCAGCCGCGCCAGAAAATCAGATGTCCCTCCCGGCGGGTAAGGAATGATCCACCGGATCGGTTTCGCCGGGTACTCCTGCGCCGGTAGCGGCGCTGATGCTCCCACCAGGACCAGCATAAGTAGCCACAAGCGATGATTGATCAGGCTTTTGCCAGACATGATGCCTCCATCGGATTGCGATACGGCGATCATCTGCCCCATGGCCATCCTCGTCCAATATCGCGGCCTTGGCAACCTTAGGAGTCAGCCTGAACTGTCCAGTCCGCCCAGCCCAGCAGTTCGGAGTCGCCATCGAAGGCGCCCACGAGTTGCACGCCGAGCGGCAGGCCGCTGGGGCCGGTGCCGGACGGCAGCGTCACGCACGGCACGCCCATCAGGGTCCACACGCGGTTGAATACCGAGTTGCCGGTGGTCGCCAGCGTTGCCGGCGCTTCCCCGGGCGCGCTGGGCGTGACGAGAAAATCGTAGTCCCGCATCTGCTCGGCGAGCCGGCGCCGGCAGTCGCGCGCCAGCAGCCGCGCGGCGTCGTAGGCCTCGCGCGACAGCGCCCAGCCTTCTTCAATGCGTTGCTTCAGCGAGTCGCTCAATTGACCGGCATGGCTCGTGTGCTCCCATGCGAGCGCCCGGGCGGCCTCGTAGCACATGATCCTGCCCTGGTCGTCGAAGAGCTGCGCGTAACCCTGCGGCGCCGCGAAGTCGGAGACCCTCGCGCCGGCCTTCGCCAGCCGCGCCGCCGCGCCCTCGACCGCGGCCTGGGTGGCGGCGTCCGCCTCGTGCCAGCGCGGCGTGCGGAAGAGGCCGATGCGCGGCTTGCGGCCGGACACGGTCTTGAAGTCCGGCACCGCCCGCCCGGACAGGACGTGGAGTCCCAAGGCGATGTCCTCGGCGCTGCGCGCGAAGAGGCCGATGGTGTCGAGCGATTCGGCGACGAACTTCAGGCCCGCGCGGTTGATGCTGTTGAAGCTGGGCTTGCAGCCCACCACGCCGCAATAGGCGGCCGGGCGGATGGTGGAGCCGCCGGTCTGCGTCCCGAGCGCGAGCGGCGCCATGAAGTCGGCGACGGCGGCGGCCGATCCGCTCGACGAGCCGCCCGGCGTGTGCGTGAGCCGGTGCGGGTTGCGCGTTTTCGCCGGGTGGTTGTTGGCGAACTCCGTGGTGACCGTCTTGCCGAGGATCACGCAGCCCGCGCGACGGAGCACGGCGACGCACGCCGCGTCCCATGGGGGGCGGTGGCCGCGATAGAGGGGGGAGTTGTACTCGGTCGGCAGGTCGGCCGTGTCGATGACGTCCTTGATGCCGATCGGCACGCCGTGGAGCGGACTGCGCGGGGACACGCGGTCGAGCGCGCGCGCCTGCTTCAGGGCGAGCTTGCGATCCAGGCACGCCCAGGCCTGCACTTCCGGCTCGCGGGCGGCGATGCGCTCCAGGCACGCGGCGACCAGGGCTTCGCTCGTGAGGCGGCCGGCCGCGATGCGGCGGGCAGCCTCGGCGGCGGTAAGCATATTCGACTCGGCTGGCATGGCGTGTCCGGTAACGGAAGTCTAGAACCTCGCGGCCAGGGGCGGCAAGGTTGCCCGGCTTAGAGCGCTTAGGGGACAGACTGTCCCCTGAGGTTCTTCCTTTATTTGCACGTAGCCCTATTCGAGTACCTCAGAAGTCTTCCGCAGGACCCGGCGGGCAAAATAGTGGAATGTCGCGCCGACTGCCTTGGGCTCGAGACGGTAGTCGTGGGCCTCTTTTGCCGCCTCCGGCTTGAGCTGCTTGATCGGCCCGACTGCGCGCGCGAGCAACTGCATGTGTGCGGCGCGCTCGATGAAGACTGACAGAACGGCCGCCTCCTCGATTGTGCTACAAGCGCAAAGTTGTCCGTGATGAGCGAGCAAAATGGAGCGTTTGTTCCCCAGCGCCTCGTGGATGAGCTTCCCCTCCTCATCGCCGATAGGCGGTCCCGGCCACTCCGCCAGAAAGGCGCAGTCGTCATGGAACATGGAAGTGTCCATGTGCGCCGCGACCAACTTTTCGCCCAGCAACGACAGCGCTGAGATGTACGGCGGATGGGTATGGACTATGGCGTTCACGTGCGGGCGATGCCGATAAATCCACAGATGAAACCGGTTTGACGGGTTTACCATGCCGTCGCCTTCGAGCAGATTCAAATCGTCGTCGCATAAGACGATATTGCTTGCCTGCGCCTCGTCGAAGCCGAGGCCAAAGCCCAGCATCCAATAGGTGCCAGGCTTCTCGCCGCGCGCCGTTATCTGACCGGCTAGCGCTGATTCATGACCCTCGTCCGCCAGGATCCTGCACGAGAGGGAAATTTTCTGCCGCAGGTTCCATTTAGGTGTCAGAAGATGCTTTTCCATCTCCTTGGTGGCGTGCTCGTGGTAGGCCTCTTTCGGTCTGACGATTGCCATTTCTTTACCTCGTCTAGAGCAGGAATGCTCGGGATTGTCATCTGACAGTTTACGCGATTTCGCGCCGGTGGCGTTCGGGGCGCGGAGGATGGCGGCCTCGCGCGCCACGGGGAACTCGCTCGAACTGGTAAGATGATCGTGATTGGCTGGGCGCCATCGACGAAGCGGAGGAGTGAGACATGTTTCGATCTGGTAAGTTGATTCCGGTGGTTGCGTGTTGCGGCCTCGTCTGGGCATCGGGCTGCGCGCTGGCGCAGGGGTATCCCGTGAAATCGATCCGCGTGGTGGTGCCGTTTGCACCGGGCGGTGCGACCGACATCACGGGACGCACGCTGGGCGCCAGGATGAGCGATGCCCTCAAGCAGACCATAGTCGTGGACAACCGCTCGGGTGGCGGCGGAATTATCGGCGCAGATATCGTGGCCAAGGCGCCTGCCGACGGATACACGGTGCTGCTGGCAACGCCCGCGGAAACCGCGATCCTGCCGCACATGCAAAAGCTGCCATACAACCCGCTCAAGGATTTCGCCCCGGTATCGCTTGCCACGGCGTCGCCGTTGATCCTCGTCGTGCATCCGTCGCTGCCGGTGAAGTCGGTGAAAGAGCTGATCGCGCTCGTCAAGGCGCGCCCTGGCCAGATGGGCTACGGTTCCGCCGGCAACGGCGGCGTGCATCACCTTGCGGCCGAGCAGTTCAAGGTCGCCTTCAAGCTCAACATCGTGCACGTGCCGTACAAGGGCGTGGGCGCCGTGATCCCCGACCTCATCGGCGGCCACATACCGATGACGTTCTCCAGCATGCCGCCGTCGATGCCTTACGTCAAAACGGGCAGGCTCCGGGCGCTGGCAGTCACCTCCACCCGGCGTTCGTCGGCCGCTCCGGACGTGCCGACGATGATCGAGGCGGGAGTGCCAGGTTTCGTCGCGACGAACTGGTTTGCGTACTTCGTGCCGGCGGGCACGCCGGGCACGATCATCGGCACGCTCAACGCGGAGATCAATCGCACGTTGAAGCTGGAGGACGTGAAGGCGAAGCTCGTCGAGCTGGGACTGGACACGCTCGGCACGACGCCGGAAGAGCTCGGCAAATTCGTGCGCGAAGAGAGCGAGAAGTTCGAGAAGCTTATCAAGCTCGCCGGGGTGAAGGGAGCGTACTAGCGCCCACCGGCTCGCCGACGGGACGCTGCACCCAGCTTTTTCAAGTCGATGGCGCCGACCTGCGACAGCACGGTCGCAAGGTCGAAATAAACAGTTTCCGCCCGGAGCCGCCTGCCGCGAAATTCCCAAAGGACGCATGCCCGCACCCTGGCTCGCTTTCCGGTGGGCGGGAAGCCAAAGAACGGGCCGCGGTGGGTTCCACGCCACTCGTTCTCCGTTACTACGTAGGTGGGTCCCTCGGCGACTATTTGCCTGACCCGAACCTTGAAATCCGGGAAGCCGCGCCACTGCTGCAGATAGCGATCCGCGACCGCCTTCGGACCCACGAACGGCCTCGGAGAGATGTTGACAGCACAGACGCAATCCTTGGTCATTCCGGCAAGCAATCCTTTCAGATCGTGCGTGCTTTCCTGCCGGATGTGCTCCCGAATGACTTTGCGCCGCGCACTCCTCAACGAGGTATCCACTTTACGCATTGACTCCAGCCCTGGTTAGTTTGCGCAACCCTTAGGAACCCTTATTAGGGGACAACCCTTATTAGGGGACAGACCACTAAAGTATCGCGCCAAACCCCGGCCACTACAAATGGGCAAGCCCATTTGGCGGGGGCGGGGGCGCCCCCTAAAGGTGGAAGGCGAAAGGCGGAAGGATGAAGGATGACCTGGATTGGCTTTTCCGCACTGCGGGGGTCATCCCTCATCCTTCATCCTTCGGGTGACTCGTCACCGCGCGCGTTCGACGTCGGCGCCAGGCGCGGGCACGCCGAACTCGCGGCGGCAGACCTCGGCGAGCGCCGCAACGCCCTGGTTGATTTCCTCGTGACTCGGGCTCGCGAAGCACAGGCGCATCCGGCTGCGGCCGTGGTCCTTATTCACCGACCACTCGGCCCCGGGATTGATCGCGACGCCCGCCGCGAGGGCCGGCTGGTAGAGCTTCGCCGTGTCGACCCCGTCAGGGAGCTTGACCCAGAGGAAGATGCCGCCTTTGGGATCGTCGAAGGCTGCCGCATCACCAAAATGCTCCTTGAGGGATTCCATCAGCGTCTCGAGCTTGGCGCGGAGGCTCCGCCGCAGCGCTGGAACGTGCCTGGAAAAATGTCTTACGCAGTACTCCGCCAGCACCATCTGCTCCAGCGCGCCGGAACCGCCGTCGGTCTTCAACGCGAGCATGCGCGACATCACGCCCCAAGGCGCCACGATGTAGCCAACCCGCAGCGCCGGCGCGATCGACTTCGAGAACGAGCCGATGTGGATGACACCGCCGCTCTCGCTCATGGCATAGAGCGCGGGGGGGCGCTCCCCCGACCAGATCAGGTCGCTATAGCAGTCGTCCTCGAAGATCGGCACGCCGTGCGCCGCCGACAGCCGCAGCATTTCCTGACGCCGTGCCACGGGCAGGATGGTGCTGGTCGGGTTTTGCACGGTCGGGATGGTGTAGATGTATTTCGGCCGGATGCCCTTGCGCTTGAGATCGTCGAGCGCGGCCGCGAGCGCATCCATCCTCATGCCGTCACGGTCGAGCGGGATGCCGACCGGGGTGACGCCGCGCCGGTTCAACCGGTTGATCGAGCCCTGGTAGCAGTCCTCTTCGATGATGACGGTATCGCCGCGCGCGAGCAGCGTGCCGTTAACCAGCTCGATCGCCTGCAGCGAGCCCGAAGTAATCAGGACGTCGTCGGCCGTGCAGGCAATGCCCGCATCGGCCTTGAGCTTGGCGACGAGAAACTCGCGCAGCGGCCGGTAGCCCTGCGGGCCGCTGTTCATCCCATACGTCGAGAGCGTGCGTCCCTCGCGTCTCAACACCGCATCGGCGGCCGCAATCAGCCCGTCGAGCGGCAGCCCGTCGGCGTCATTGTTGCCGCCAGTGAAATCGAACTTGACGCGCCCGGTCCAGCGCGCCACCGGCGGCGGCAGCCCCGCCCGCAAAAGCGGCGCGAAATCGAACGATGTAGAACTCATGGCTTGGGATCTCCCAACTCTAAGGCGGAAGGAGGAAAGGGCTTAACCACCGTAATGCGGTGATGTAGTGACGAAGCGGCCTGGTTCATCTCTTCATCTCTTCGTCACCTCTTCATTGTCAATGCTGCGCAGCAGAGCTGGAAACAGCAAGTGCAGCAATATTCCGCGCACGCCCAGGAAGACGGCGACTGCAATCCACAGTCCGACGTTGCCGTAGACCGGTACCAGCGCATAGAGCAGCACGACGTAGGCGACAAAGGACAATAGCACGGTGTTGCGCATCGCGGTCGTCCGCGTTGCGGCCAGGTAGATCCCGTCATAGGTGTAGGCCCACACCGATATCAGCGGCATGACGATCGGCCAGAGCAGGTAGTCCATCGCGGCGGCGCGTACCTCGGGGATGCCGGTCAGCAGCGCAATGATGCCCTGGCCGGCGACGGCGTAGATCACGAGGTTGAGCGCCCCGACGAGCGCCGCCCAGAAAAACACCACCCGCATGGAGCGTTGGAAGGCCGCACGGTCGCGTCGCCCGACGGCCTCGCCGAGAATCGCTTCGGCGGCGTGCGCGAAGGCGTCGAGGCCGAACGACGTGAAGATGAGAAAGTTGTGCAGCACCTGGTTTGCGGCGAGCGTGACGTCGCCGAGTTCGGCGCTTTTTGCCATGAACAGGCCGAGCACGGAGACGACGCAGAACGTCCGCAGCACGAGGTCGCGGTTGATGGACACCAGGCGAACCAGCGCGGTGCGGTCCAGCAGGCGCGCATGTCCGCTGCCGGGCAGCGCGCGCAACGTGCGCCACACGCACCAGAGTCCCAGCAGAAGGCCGACGTAGGACGCGACGAGCGATGCCACGGCGACGCCGGCCACGCCCCAGCCAAAACCGAAGACGAACAGAAAATCGAGCCCGATGTTGAGCGCGTTGGCGACGACCTGCACGACCAGCGGCGTACGCGCATCGCGCAGCCCGTAGTACCAGCCGATGATCGCGTAGCCGGCCAGCACCGCCGGCATGGACCACACGCGGATCAGAAAATACTCGCGCGCGTAGCGCTCCACCTGGGGACTGGCATCGATCAGCCAGAAGGCGAACGCCAATACCGGCAGTTGGAGGGCGATCAGGGCACCGCCGATCGCGCTGGCGAGCAGCAGCGCCCGGCCGATCAGCGCCCGCACCTCGGCGTAGTCGCCCGCGCCGCGCGCCTGCGCCGTCGGGCCGGTCGTGCCCATGCGCAGGCAGTTGAACAGGTGATAGATATAGGTGAAGAGCATGGCGCCGATGGCGACGGCGCCGATGTAATGC
>CAZCGD010000420.1:0-3224 GCA_964498105.1 uncultured Streptomycetaceae bacterium | reverse complement strand
CATCCCCCCGCGCGAGCCGACGGTGGACGACATCTTCGGCGCCTACCGCCGGAAGCACAACCTGTAAAGCCTCGACACAAAGGACACAAAGGACACGAAGAAATACAAACTAAATAATAAAAACAACAATCAACAACCCGGAGATTCGATAAGCATGGCCAAATGGGGATAATTTCGCGTCGCATTTCCATCGCCCCGGGAGTTCGATCTGGTGTTTTTTGTATAGTTTTCCTTTGTGTCCTTCGTGTCCTTTGTGTCATAGCTTTTCTAGATGAGAACAATCCGGTATTACGTTGACCTCCGGGCGCGCGAGCAGCCTGATGCGCCGTACCTGATCGCGCCCGAGACCGGCCGCACGCTCACTTACGCGCGGCTGAAGCGGGACAGCGAGGAACTCGGCCGCTTCCTGCTCGGCCGGGGCCTCGCCAAGGGCGACAAGGTCGCGCTGCTGCTGCCCAACAGCTACCAGGCGGCGCGGCTGTTCATCGGCGTGATGTATGCGGGCTTCACGGTCTCGCCCTTGAACCTCCTCTCGCAGCGCTCGCAGCTCGCCTACGTGCTCGACCACTCCGATACGCGACTCGTTTTTACGAGCCAGGAGCACGCCGGCGCGCTAAACGCAGCCCTCGCTGACGTAAAACACGATGTGAAAGTTATCGTGATCGACCCCGACGCCGAATCCGTGTTCGATGCCGGCGCCCTGCCGAAAGTATCGCTACCGCCAGTGGTCGATCACGATGAGGGGATGCTGATGTACACCTCCGGCACCACCGGCAAACCGAAAGGCTGCGTGCTGAGCCAGAGGAGCGTCGTCGCCGGCGGTGAGTTCACCAGCGCGGCGCACGGTCTCACCCGCGACGACCGCGTCCTGTGCGCGATGCCGCTCTATCACATCAACGGCCAGATCGTGACGGGGGTCGCGCCGCTGGTGCACGGCGGCAGCGTGGTGATGCCGCGCCGCTTCAGCGCATCCGGCTACTGGGACCTTGTCTCGCGCTACCGCTGCACCTGGATCAACGTGGTGCCGACCATGATCGCCTATCTTCTCAACGTCGCCGACCCACGCGAGAGAAACCTGGCCGTCGCGCAGGTGAAGTTCTGCCGCTCGGCTTCCGCCCCGTTGCCGCCCGATCTCCATCGCGCCTTTGAACAGAAATTCGGAATCGGCATCATCGAAACCTTCGGCCTGACCGAGACCAACGCGCCGTGCTTCACCAATCCGCTCGACCCGTCGAAGCGCAAGATCGGCAGTCCCGGCCCCGCGTACGGAAACGAAGCGAAGATCATCGATCCCGCGACGGGGAAAACGCTGCCGCCGGGAACCGCGGGGGAAATCATGGTGCGCGGCGACAACGTCATGACGCGCTACTACAAGGATCCGGAAAACACTGCGAAGACGCTCGAGCCGGACGGCTGGCTGCACACCGGGGACGTGGGCTACCTTGACCACGACGGCTTTCTCTTCGTCACCGGCCGCATCAAGGAAATCATCATCAAGGGCGGCGAGAACATCGCTCCGCGCGAAATAGACGAAGCGCTACTGAGGCATCCGGCGGTGCTGGAAGCCGCCGCCGTCGGCATCCCGGACGCGAACTACGGCCAGGAAATCATGGCGTGCGTGGTGCTCAAGCCCGGCAACCGTTGCACGGTGGAAGAGCTCTCCGCTTTCTGCCTGCGCGAGCTCGGCAAGTACAAGGCGCCCAAGGTCATAAAGCTGATGGCGGAACTGCCCAAGGGGCCTTCGGGCAAGGTGCAGCGGCTGAGGCTGCTGGATACTTGACGGTGCTGCAGGGTAGAACGCGCTATTATAGGATGTCTTTTTCAGGATAGTCGGATTGCAAGTCCACGAGGGGGTTGCCATGAATCCACGTAAATCTCTCATCGCTGTATCCACCCTTTTGTTGCTGTCGTCAGCCGTTGTTCAGGCACATGCAGATGACAAGCTGGGCAAGGTCACGTTCCCGACGTCGTGCGACGCACAAGTACAGGCCGAGTTCGAAAGCGGCGTCGCCATGCTGCATTCCTACTGGTTCAATTACGCGGGCAAGACCTTTCGCTCGGTGCTGCAGAAGGATCCGAACTGCGTGATGGCCTACTGGGGAATAGCGCTCGATCTGCTTGGCAACTCGCTGGCAACCACGCCACCGGCGAAAGACGCGCAAGCGGCCTGGGCCGCGCTGGAAAAGGCGCATGCGATCGGCGCGAAAACGCCGCGCGAGCGCGACTGGATCGAGGCGATCAGCGCCTACTACCGCGATCACGACAAGGTGCCGGTCAATACCCGACTCGCCGCTTACAACAAGGCGATGGAGCAGTTGACGCAGCGCTATCCCGACGACTACGAAGCGCAGGTATTCTACGCGCTGACCCTGCAGGCGTCCGCGTCGAAGACCGACTTGACCTATTCCGCACAAATCAAATCCGCGGCATTGCTGGAGAAGCTCTACGAACAGAACCCGCAGCACCCCGGCGTGTCGCACTTCCTGATCCATGCCTACGACTACCCGCCGCTCGCGGACAAGGGCATTACGGCTGCGCGGCGCTATGCGGGCATCGCGCCAGCCGTGCCGCACGCCCGGCACATGCCTTCACACATTTACTCCATGGTCGGGCTGTGGGAAGAATCTATCGCCGCCAACCTGTCGGCGATGGAAATTCAGCCCGATTACTATCACACCTATGATTTCTCCGTTTATGCGGCCCTGCAGCTCGCGCAGGATGCCAAGGCCAGGGCGCTGATCGAAAAGGCGGTCAACACGCCGGTACGTGGGGATCGTCCTGTTACTTTCGTCAACTTCACGGCGCTGGCCGCAATGCCCGCCCGGTATGTGCTCGAGCGCGCGGACTGGAAAGGCGCCGCCGCCTTGCCGATACCCTCTAGCCAGCATCCTCAGGCTGATTCCCTGTCCCGCTTCGCGCGCGGCCTTGGCATGGCGCGTAGCGGCAATACCGCCGGCGCGAAAGTCGAGATTGAAGCGATCCAGGATCTGCGCGCCAAGCTGGAGAAGGCCGGCAATTCTTATTGGGCCGGCCGTTCGGAAGAGCACCTGTTCGCCGTCTCCGCCTGGGTTGCGCATGCAGAGGGCACCGGGGATCAGGCGCTGAAGCTCATGCGCGCGGCCGCCGATCTTGAAAATGCCCGCGTGAAGCATGTCGCGATGGAGAACGAACTCTATCCGCTGCGTGAACTTCTGGCCGAACTGCTGCTCGAGACAGGTCAGGCT
>CAZCGD010000419.1:0-3418 GCA_964498105.1 uncultured Streptomycetaceae bacterium | reverse complement strand
GTTCCTTGATGTGCTTCCCGATTCTGTGCTGCGCTACAACGCCAAGCAGTGGTCGCTCAAAGCATTGCCCATCGATTTGGGCGTCAAGCCACGGTCAATTGCGATCGTCACGCTGAAGCATCGCACCGTCAGCCCGGTGGTTCAGCTCTTTATCGAGCATTTGCGGGCGGTCGCGAAAACGATGTTTGCGCCGGCGGGTTCGAAATGAAGCGCCCGTGTAGTCGTGGTTTGTACGCTATAAAAATACAGCAAAAACCAATACTTATGTTTTTGCGTTGCTCGCGGCCATACGCTGATTTTCTGCACACCGCCAATTGCGCAGGCCCGCACAGCCAGTCAGCGCACTCCCGCGAGCAGGCTCTCGTAAGGAATGCGCAACCCTTCGTGCAAGCGCTTTACCATGCGCAAACTCAGGGGGCGTTTGCGGCTGAGCACCTCGGAGACGCGCCCGCTTGCGCCGATGAAGGGTTGCAAATCAGCCTTGGACAAGCCTTGCTGCTCCATGCGGAATTTAATCGCCGCAACAGGGTCGGGCGGGCTGATGGGATAATGCTTGTCCTCAAAAGCCTCGATCAGTGTCGCCAGAACTTCCATTTCTTCGGCCTCCGGCGTACCGGCTGCCGCCTGAAAGATCACATCAAGGCGTTTGAACGCCGCACGCAAGTCTCGTTCGTTACGGATTGGCTTAATAGTCATTGACGCTCTCCACATTGATGCGGTCATACTGGGCATGCGTGCCTACAAACTTAACCCACGCAATGCCAGCGCGGTACTGCATCTCAATCACCAAACGGTATTTGTTGCCGCCGATGTTAAACACGACGCGATTCCGCCCCACGATACTTGCCGTCGCATAATGCGACTTGACCACATGGGGCGATGTCCACTTGCTGCGCCGCGCTTCCTCATGCCAGCTTTCCAGCGGGGCTCTGGCATCGCCACAACCTGGGCGTTCCCAAAATGCCCGCAAGGATCGTTTGGCGATAACTCTCATTCGTGGATATTATACTCCCAAAACGGGAGAAAAATCCGCGCTCGCGTCGTTCCTGTAGCCCAAGTTCGGGCGTTAGCGTTCGAACATGGATGTTTACGGCAGCGGGGGCGAAGTGAAGCGGATGGAGCAGGGCTAATCCGCCTTGATGCCCGCCTCCTTGATCACCTTCGCCCACTTCGGAATTTCGGACTTGATGGCCGCGGCGAACTCGTCGGGCGAGTTGCCGATTCCTTCCTGACCCAGATCGGCGAGTTTGGCGCGCAGGTCGGGTAGCGCGAGCGCCTTGACGGTTTCGAGATGGAGCTTGTGGACGATCGCCGCCGGGGTTCTGGCGGGCGCGAGCAAGCCGATCCAGGACGTAGACTCGAAGCCCGGATAGCCGGACTCGGCGATGGTCGGCAACTCCGGGGCCGTCGAGGAGCGCCTCAACGCGGTCACCGCGAGCGCGCGCAGCTTCCCTTCGCGCGCCAGGGGCAAGCCCATCGTTATGGGGCTGAACGTCATCGTGACGCGCCCGCCCAGCAGGTCCGGGATCGCCGCCACCACGCCTTTGTAGGGGATGTGCCGGATGTCGATGCCCGCCATCGACTTTAGCAATTCTCCGGCCATGTGCGGGGTGCTACCGCTGCCGCCGGAGGCAAACGTGAGCCCGCCAGGCTGCGTTTTGGCCAATGCAACCAACTCCTTGACGCTCTTCGCGGGCACGGCGTTGTGCACGACCAGCATAAATGGCGACACAGCAACCTGCGACACCGGCGTGAAGTCTTTCACCGGGTCATGCGCCAGCTTGTACAGGCTGGGATTGATGACGATCTGCGGCTGGACCAGTAGTCCCAGCGTGTAGCCATCCGGCGCTGCTTTCGCGACGCGTTCTGTAGCGATATTGCCGGCGGCGCCGGCAGCATTGTCGACCACGATCGGTTGTCCCAATGCCTCGGCGAGTTTTTGGCCGAGCAGGCGCGCAATGGTATCCGGCTGACCGCCAGGCGGGAAACCGACAACGAGGCGGATCGGCTTCTCGGGGTAAGTCGTTTGCGCGGCCGGATTCCCCGCGATCAGCAACGCCAACAGACCAAACATGAGACCGGATATCTGTGTCATTCGCGTCCTGGGCAAGCGTCCGGAGAACATGGCGTCAAATTAACCGATGTCCAGAGATCGGACAAATGAATTGTTAGAATTCGTCACATTCAGATTGTTCATATCACCGGGACTAGCGCGGGGGATGGCAGTATGAAATCGAGAATCGACACTGTCGGTGGCCGCATCGATTTGAACCTGCTCGTCGTTTTCGACGCAATCTACAGGTTGCGCAACCTGACGGCGGCAGGAAAGACACTGGGCTTGAGCCAGCCTGCCATGAGCCATGCGCTCGGCAGGCTGCGATCAACGTTAAAGGACGCGCTATTCGTGCGGTTGCCCCGCGGCCTGCAGCCCACACCGCTCGCAAACGACCTCGCGCCCGCGCTGATGGAAGGTCTGGGCACGATAAGAGGGGGCCTGGAACGCAGGACTTTCGATCCTGCCACATCGACCCGCATCTTCAATATCGGGATGGGAGACATCGCGGAAGTGGTTCAACTGCCGCATCTCCTGCGTGAACTACGCGCAAGCGCGCCCCACGTGAGGCTCCATACGACGCCGATTCCCGGTTCGCGTCTCCGCGATGCTCTCGGCGATGGTGAAGTGGACATGGCTACGGGCGACTACGAGCTCGGCGCGAGTTGCCGCGCCGTCGCGCTTTACGAGGAGGATTACGCCTGTGTGCTACGCGCGGACCACCCGAACATCGGCGCGCGGCTCACGTTGAAGCAGTTCAAGGCTGCCGAGCATATCCTGGTCGCCCCCAAAGGCGCCTCTCAACATGCCCGGAATATCGAGCGGGCGCTGAGGAGCCGTAAGGTCAATGCGCACATCGCCGTGCAGGTATCGCACTTCCACGGGGTTATGGCATTGATCACCAGCACCGACCTGATCGCCACGATTCCCGGCCCGCTGGCGCAATCCATGAAGCAGCTTGCAAAAATCAAAGTCCTCCGGCCGCCCATCCCGCTGCCGAAGATCAGCGTGTCGCTGTATTGGCACGAGCGCTTCCACCGCGACCCGGGCAATGCCTGGCTGAGAGGCGTTTACATAAGGCTGTTGAAAGAGTGAATGGGCTGTCTTGATACTTCGGAGGGCGCAGGGTGACGAGAAAGGAAGGGATGAAAGCAGAAGGATGAAGGATGATGAAACACGAACTAGTCGAGCGTGATGCCGGCCTGCCGGCCGACGCGCGCGATGCGCTCGCGTTCGGCCTTGATGAAGGCGGTGAACTCGGCCGGAGACTCGGCGTGCGCCGTGACGCTCTGATTGGCGAGCAACTCCCGCACTTCGGGCGTTTGCATCGCATTCATGATCTCGGCGTGCAGCTTTTTCACGATG
>CAZCGD010000418.1:0-7576 GCA_964498105.1 uncultured Streptomycetaceae bacterium | reverse complement strand
CCGCCGCGGCGCATGGTTTCGGCCGACTCCATCAGCGCGACGTAAATGCCGGGCTTGCCGTCCACCGTTTCGGAGACCGAGTCGCCTACCGGCTGCACGAAGCAGTTGATGAGGGTCGCCTGAAGCTGCGTGCCGGCGGCGGAATTGACGCGTCCGCCGGGGATGAAGCCGCTCTCCAGAGCCGCGTAGAACAGCGGCTCCCAGCGCGGGGGATCCTTCTCGACCGCCGCGAGCGCGCGCGCGACGCGGCGGCGCACGTCCTCGACGTTCTTGTCGCCGCCCCTGGCGTACTTCTCCAGCAGCACGTCGAGCGTGACCTGCTGCGGCGGCATCGCGAAACCGGTGTCGTTGAGCTTCATATTTTTCTCCGGGGGTCCTTCTCAATGCACGGTCAGGAGGCGGAGAAAAATAATGATACCCCTATCAAGCCGCGAGCTTAAGCGCCCGCCGGCTGCGGCTTGATTTAGGTCAAATCGGCGTCGCCCCTCACCCCCGCCCCTCTCCCAAGCTGAGAGGGGAGGTTCGAGATTTCCCTTCTCCTTGGGGAGAAGGGAAAGGGATGAGGGATGGGCGGCTGACCTTCAAGCCTTATCAGCTTGCCTTGCGCCCGAAAAATCTGCGGCCCAGGCCGCCCAGCAATCCCGGGAACGCCTGGTTTCCGGCGCGCTCCGGAGAGGGTTGCCGGTCTTCACCTTGGGCACCGTGCGTCGGCTCGCGCCCTGGCGCGTGCGGCTGGGCCTGCGAGTGCTGATGCGGGCGATGTTGCTTGCGCTGCCCGTGTTGCTGCTGCGGCCCCTGCCCGGAAGAGCGCGGCTCGTGCTGGCGTTCCTGCCGGTTGTTCCGTTGCTGGCGGTTGCCGCCGCCGTTGCCACCATTGCCGCTGCGGTGGCGCGGCTGCCCGGCGCCTTGCCGCCCGCGCTCGTGGCGTTGCGGCTCGTGCGGTTGCGCCGGTGACTGGGATGCTGTTCCGCGCTCGAACCCGGCAATGACCTTTTGCTCGATGCGCCGGTTAATCAGGCGCTCGATCGCGGCCAGCAACGGCCGGTCTTCGCCGCTGACCAGCGCGACGGCCTCGCCCGAGGCGCCGGCGCGGCCGGTGCGGCCGATGCGGTGCAGGTAATCCTCCGGGACGTGCGGCAGGTCGTAGTTCACTACGTGCGGCAGTTCCTCGATGTCGAGCCCGCGCGCCGCGATGTCGGTTGCGACCAGCACTTGCAGCTCGTTGTCCTTGAAGCGCTTCAATACCCGCGTGCGCGCGCCCTGGCTCTTGTTGCCATGGATCGCGTCGGCATCGATGCCGTCGCGCTCGAGCTGCTGGGCGAGCCGGTTCGCGCCGTGCTTGGTCCGGGTGAACACCAGCACCTGTTGCCAGTTGTTGGTCTTCACGAGATGCGAGAGCAGTTCACGTTTCCGCCCCGAATCCACCGGATGCACGATTTGCGAAGTGAGTTCGACCGGCTTGTTGCGCGGCGCGACCTCGACGGTCGCCGGGTTGTGCATGAACGAGCTGGCCAGCTTGCGGATCTCGTCCGGGAAGGTGGCCGAGAACAGCAGGTTCTGGCGCTTCGCCGGCAGCAGCGCGAGAATGCGGCGGATGTCGGGGATGAAGCCCATGTCCAGCATGCGGTCGGCTTCGTCCAATACCAGGGTTTCCACGTGGCGCAGGTCGATCGTACGTTGTTGCACGTGGTCGAGCAGGCGCCCCGGCGTCGCGACGACGATGTCCACGCCCCGGCGCAGCTCGTCGGCCTGCGGGTTGAAGCCGACGCCGCCGAAGATCACGGTCGCGCGCAGCTTCAGGAACCGGCCGTAGGCGCGCACGCTGTCTTTCACCTGCGCCGCGAGCTCGCGGGTCGGTACCAGGATCAGCGCGCGCACCGGATGGCGCGCAGGCGAAGCGCTCGAACTGGCGCTGGTCGAAAGCCTTTGCAGCAGAGGCAGGGTGAAGCCGGCGGTCTTGCCGGTGCCGGTTTGCGCGGCACCCAGCAGATCGCGTCCCGCGAGCACGACCGGGATGGCCTGCGCCTGGATAGGGGTAGGCTCGGTGTAACCTTGCTCGGCGACAGCGCGGAGCAGCTCGGCCGACAGGCCGAGACTTTCAAATGACGTAGTAATGGCAATCTCCTGAAGTATCGGCCCGGGAAGGCGCGAGCCTTCCTAACCGGTTCAGGCAGATGCGATTCTAGGCTGGGTGATTCGACGGTCCAGGATGGACCGTGAAACGACTGAGACGCTAACCGGACGATGCGAAACAGAAACCTTGGGACGCAGTATACACGATTCCACCCCCTCCGTCTCAGCGCGTGCCCGGCGCGGCGGCGGACGGACGCCGGAAGTGCGCCCGCTCGTTGTCCACGACCAGCGTGAGCACGTTGCCCTCGACGTGGTAGCTCGGGCGTTCCTTCAGAAAACCGAAATACCGCGCCTCGAACCACGCGAGCGGCTCGGGACAGCCGCGGCGCGTAGCGGCGAGTTCCAGCACCTCGAGCAGACCATGGTGGCGCTGCACGGCGCCGCTGGCTGTATTGCAGCCGCTGAACGCCGAGATCCGGCCGTCCCGGAATGTCAGCGTGGCGCGCCGCGCGCCCGGGATCCGGTCGGTTTCCGCGAAGCTGGCCGTAACGAGCTCCCATTCCCCGTCGGGCAGTGGCTCGAACACGAACTCGGGTGGCGACGGTAGTACGGATTGCGCCGGCTGGGGAGCCGTCGCGCAGCCCTGGACGATCACGAACGCGAGCGCGGCAAGCCGGAGTAGTTTGTCGGATTTAGGTCCGACAAACTCCTTATGCAAAAACGCCCGCACAATAACGGGAGTCAATGGCAGTGACAACCTCATTTGCTGTTGCCGGTTCTGCAGACACTAAAGCTTACCGCGCCGCGCGCGCCGCAGGACGAAGCGCGCCGGATCGATCGCGTCGGCAAGATCGCCTTCGAGCGGCGGGGGCTCGCCTTCCACCGCGCTCGCGATCAGCTCGCCGCCCAGCGCGGCCCAGGTGAGCCCGCGCGAGGCGTAGCCGAACGCGCCGTAGAGTCCAGGCAGGCGCGGCAGGTCCCGCGTGTTTCCAGTGGCGCGCGCGGCCGCGGCATCCGGCATCGCTCCAATAAGCGGCAGCCGGTCGGCCGGCACGCAGCGAAAGCCGACGGTCCCGGACAAAGTCGCGGGATCGATGCCCGCCGCGCCGCCCGGCAGCAGCCGTTCGAGCCGCTCGAGGTTGCCGGCGTGCCCTGCCGCGCTCGGCACGGGATCGTCATCCTCGTAGTCGAAGGTCGCGCCCGCCACCGCGCTGCCGTCCGCCAGCGGCACCAGGAGTCCGGCGCCGGCCAGCACCGCGCGCGGCAGCGCGAGGCTCCCCGCCCGCAGGCAGGTGAGCTGGCCGCGCACGCTTTTCAACTTCGTGTCGAGTGGGACGAGACGCGCCGCGTCGTGCGCGTTGGCGAGGACGATCACCGGCGCCGAAGCGATCGCCGCGCCATCCGCGGCCAGCGCGCGCCAGCCGTGTTCCACTCGTTCGAGCGCCTGCACGCCGGCATTGACATGAAGAACCAGCCCGCCGCGGGCCCGGGCAGCGGCGAGCTGTGCGGCAACCAGCCCGGCCGGCTGCATCCAGCCGCTTCCCGCGAACCACCAGCCGCCGCTGCGCACCTCGCGACCGGCGCGGACGCTGGCTGCCTCACGCTCCAGGTACTCCAGGTAGTCCGTCGGGAAGCCGAGTGCGCGCGCGGTGGTCGCCATGCGCGGCTCTTCGCGTGAGTCCTTGGCGACCTGCAGCACGCCGCAGCGCCGCCAGTCCAGCCGGTGCCCCGCGGATTCCAGCGCCTGCCAGCGCCCGAGCGCATAGAGGAACCCGGCACGCGTGAGTCGCGACAGAATGCTGTCGTCGCGCGACACCTGCGGATGAAACACGCCGGCGGGGATCCCCGACGCTTCAGCCGCCGGCACCGGGCGGCGCTCGATCACATCCACCCGCCAGCCGCGTGCGACGAGGCGCTCGGTCACGGCCGCGCCTGCCAGTCCCGCGCCGACGACGATGGCGCGGCGCTCGCTCCACGCCGGTGCCGTGGGCGCAGCGTAGCGCGGCGGCCGCGGTGGCGCGTAGCGCGCGGCGAGCATCTGTCGCTTGCGGCCGAAGCCCGGGCGCAGCTCGGGGACGAAGCCGGCGCCGGCGAGCGCGTCGCGCACCGCGCGCGCCGTCGTGTAAGTGGCGAGCGTCGCACCGGGACTCGCGAGGCGCGCCAGCGCCTTCATCACTGCCGGCAGCCACATGCCGGGATTGCGGTCGGGCGCGAAGCCATCGAGATAGAAGGCGTCAGCGCAGAGCCGCAGCTTCGGCAAGGCGTCCGCCACGTCGGCAAAAAACAGCGAGAGCGTGACGCGCCCGTCCTCGAAATGCAGCCGGTGCAGGCCGGGCAACGGCAGCGGCCAGGCAGCTTGCAGTTCCGCGCCAAGCGATGTGAATTCGGGGTAACGCGCGTGCAGGGTCGCGAGCCCCTCGCGCGCAAAGGGATGCTTTTCGATCGAGACGAAGTGCAGCCGTTCCGGACGCGCGGAGGCGTCGCGCCACGCCTGCCAGGTCGCGAGGAAATTGAGACCGAGGCCGAACCCGGTTTCGACGATGGTATAGACCCGTGCACCGGCCCAGCGCTGCGGCAGTCCGTTGCCGCCAAGAAACACGTGCCGCGCCTGGCCCGGCCCCGACTCGGCACTGTGGTAGATGTCGCCGTACTCCGGCGAGTACGGCGTGCCGTTCGCGTCGAACGCCGACGTTGCGGGAGTAAGCGGCAGGCGCATTGCTGATCAGGAGATGCGGATGGAATGAAGAAGCGTGATTACGCGTCCTTCGACAGCTTCTCCATGATCCGCTCCAGATTCAGGATCAGGGTCGGGATGTCATTGGCCGCTGTCGCGAACAATCGGCCGTGGTCGATCACCGCGTACCCGTGCGCGATGATATTGCGCTGGCCGATGATGGCGATCCAGGGTATCTCCGGGTGCGCTCCGCGCATCGACTCCGAGATCCGGCCCGCTGCCTCCCCGATGATCTCCAGCGTCCGTTCGAGGGCGCGCTGCGTCCGGATGTCCGATAGAAGCGCCTCCAGCGTGACGCCCTGCATCAGCTCGAGCGTCTCGCGCGCGGTTTCGAGCATGTCCCAGAGATAGCCAGCATCCCGGTCCTCAGGCCTCATAGAGAACTTTCAACTCGGGCAGGATAGCCTTGCGGCGGAAGGGGTTCTTCAGCACATCCGGTGGAACGAGATCCACCGACCTGTCTCCGAAGAGCGCGGAAAACGCCTGCTGCATGGCAGGCAAGTCCCAAAGCGACGTCCGGCTCCCGGGCTCGAATTCGACCATCAGGTCAACGTCGCTCTCCGGTGTCATGTCGCCGCGCGCAGCGGACCCGAACAGGCTCAGCTTCTTCACGCCGTACTTCCGGCACAACTCGGCGACCCGGTCGCGCGGGATATGGAGTTGACCGGTCCGGCGCTCCGCCGCGTAGGTCGCGTGCGGTGCGTGCAGTGTGGGCACGGCGCCGATCTGCCGGGGCGCGGGCTCCACGGCCGCCGCCACTCCTCCGTCGAGCCGCGCCTCCAATTCCTTCGCTGCCAGATCGCGCTCGCGCGCGCGGCCGTCGCGCATGGCATCCACCAGCGCGAGCAGTTCATAGAGCTTGGGGTCGCGCTCCGCCGCGGCCGGAACCGAAGGATATAGCGGCTCAAGCGACATGCCCCGCACGGCGCCTTCGGCGTACGGCCAGACCGGTGGCGGCTCACTTGAACCGACGATCACCTTGTTTAACGGGGGCGCGGCGTAGCCGGTCGGCATGCCGCGAGTAAGCCCCCCATGCTTGGGCGGGTAGGCGTACCGCACGCCGTGTATGAGAAATTCCCTCAGCGCAGCGTAGTTCGGCCGGCTGTCGGTCGTTGTCACGTCATTCATTAGCCGCGCCGCGACCGCTCGGCGCACGCCAGCATGAACCTC
This sequence comes from uncultured Streptomycetaceae bacterium, assembly GCA_964498105.1. Taxonomy (GTDB): domain Bacteria; phylum Pseudomonadota; class Gammaproteobacteria; order Burkholderiales; family SG8-41; genus SG8-41. The sequence goes on along the minus strand of CAZCGD010000418.1, from coordinate 1,599 downwards.
CGATTGGCTGATCGAAAGCGTCACGGCAAGCCGCTGGTAAGTCCAGGGCTGACGACCTAGGACAACCAGCTTAAGCAGGATAACAACGTCTTGTTGCTTTAAAATCATGGTTGTATTCTATTCGCGAATCACGAATAGCGCAAGTTTGGGGCAGTCGCATGCTTGCTGGGAGTTTCGGGCCCCCCATTAGCCGCTGAGTAGTAACTAGCCGGGCGGGCGACTGCGGGCGGAGTTTGAATCTTGTAAATCCTGTTTATCCCCTTCCCCCGATTGCGGGGGAAGGTAGGATGGGGGCACCTCGTTAGAGCGTCTATTTCTGCTTGATCTTATCGGCGTCTATCGGCGTTCATCGGCGGCTGATTCGTTCTTGACGCTGCGCTCGCGCAGAAACCCGGCGAGAATCCGCGCGGTGTGGGACCGCGCCGGCTGCTTCGCCACCGTTTCCGGCGAGCCCTGAGCGACGATACTGCCGCCGGCGCCGCCGCCTTCCGGGCCGAGGTCGATGATCCAGTCGGCCTCGGCCATGACGTCGAGGTTGTGCTCGATCACCACCACCGTATTGCCGGCGTCCACCAGACGGTGAAGCACGCGCAGGAGCTTCTCGACGTCGGCCATGTGCAGCCCGACCGTCGGCTCGTCGAGCACATAAAGCGTGCCGACTCGCGCGGAGTTGGCAGCCGTCAGTTGGCAGTTGGCAGCGTGAAGTGGCTGGCCGCTGGCGGCTGACGGCTGGCGGCTGACGGCTGGGTTATTCCGCACCTTCGACAACTCGGTGACGAGCTTGATGCGCTGCGCTTCGCCGCCGGACAGCGTCGGGCTTTGCTGGCCGAGGGTGAGGTAACCGAGCCCCACGTCCTGCAGCAGGGTCAGCGCGTGGTGGATGGACGGGTGCGCGGAGAAGAACCCGACCGCCTCGTCCACGCTCATCAGCAGCACCTCGCCGATGCTCTTGTCCTTGAAGCGCACGGCGAGCGTCTCCGGGTTGAAGCGCGCGCCGCGGCACGTCTCGCACGTCACCTTCACGTCGGGCAGGAAGCTCATCTCGATTCTCTTCAGTCCCTGTCCCTCGCAGGTCTCGCAGCGCCCGCCGCCGGTGTTGAACGAGAAGCGCGACGCCGTGTAGCCGCGCATGCGCGCTTCCGGCACCTCGGCAAACAACCGCCGCACCGTGTCCCAGAAGCCGACGTAGGTCGCGGGACAGGAGCGCGGCGTCTTGCCGATGGGGGTCTGGTCCACTTCCAGCACCCGGCCGATCTGGGCGGCGCCGCGGATGGCGCGGCAGCCGACCGGCGCAAAGGATGAAGGATGAAGGAGTGAGTCCGGGGTCTCGATGGACGCAGGTATACCGCGCCTGGAAGGCGCGATTGGCGCCTCGTGCGTCCGAGCCGGCGTACGCCCGACGCGATGCAGCGCGTCGGGTTGGGATGACCCCGCTTCGCGTTTAACGGCTTTCCCGTCCGCTTTTCGCTGTTCCCCTTCCGCCTTTCGCGGGCGTGGCGCGTCGCGGCGGGCGGCGACCAGGTGCTGCAGGTTCGCGTAGAGCACGTCGCGGGCGAGGGTGGACTTGCCGGAGCCGGAGACGCCGGTCACCACCGTGAG
>CAZCGD010000417.1:0-4398 GCA_964498105.1 uncultured Streptomycetaceae bacterium | reverse complement strand
CGCTGATGTCGGCCCTGATCGACCACCTCGGCGAGGACCAGGCCCGGCAGTGGGCCCGCGGCATCAAGGCCAACCTCGCGCGCGACCCGAAGGGCGGGGATACCGACCAGATCCTCTCGGTGGCCGCGGGAGAATGCCAGGTGGCGATCAGCAACACCTATTACTATGCGCGGCTCGCCAGCTCAAAGAAGGCGAACGAGCGCGCCGTGACCGACAAGGTCGGCGTGATTTTCCCGAACCAGAAGAATTTCGGAACGCACATCAATATCTCGGGTGGGGGCATGCTGCGGCACGCGCCGAACCGCGAGAACGCAATCCGCTTCCTGGAATACCTCGCGAGCGACGAGGCCCAGTCCTACTTCGCCGATGGCAACAACGAATGGCCTGCGGTGCCCAACATCCGGCTCCAGAACCCGGCCCTGGCGGCGCTCGGTTCGTTCAAGGAGGACCTGCTGAACGTCGGCACACTGGGAAAAAACCAGCCCATCGCCCAGAAAACGTTCAACATCGTGGGCCTGAAGTAAGAGCGCCTAACACAATGAAACACGCGCGTTTCATTGTGTTAGGCGCTCTAAGCCGGCAGGCCACCGAAACCCGCGGTCCTGTGAGCGAATCTCTCAGTTCAACGAGCGGATGGTTCAGCGGCAGGCGCCTGTGGCATCAGCTCGGCCGCGGCCAGGCGGCGCGCTCGGGAGATATTGCGCGAGACCGCAATCAGCGGGACGAGCCCCACGACGACGATTGCAAGCGCCGCGGTGGACGCCTCGGCCAGCCGCTCGTCGAGCGCCAGGGTATAGACCTGCGTCGCGAGCGTGTCGAAATTGAAGGGTCTCATGACCAGCGTCGCAGGCAGTTCCTTCATGACCTCGACGAAAACGAGCAGCGCGGCAGTGGACAGGCCGCGCGCCATGATCGGCACGTGTATGCGGAGCAGCGATTCCGCCGGGCCGCAGCCGAGGCTGCGCGCCGCAGCCTCCATGCTCGGGCGCACCTTCTCGAGGGAGGCGTCGACGGTCTGCAGCCCGATCGAGAAAAACCGCACCACGTAAGCCACTACGAGAGCGACGATGCCGCCCGTCAACAGCAATCCGGTCGAGATCCCGAAGCTCGTCCTCATCCACGCATCGAGCGCGTTGTCGAACTGCGTAAGCGGTATCAGCGTGCCGACCGCGATCACCAGTCCCGGGACCGCGTAACCCAGGCCGGCCACGCGGTTCAGGTTGACGCTGAACACGCCCGGGTGCAGGCGGGCGTTGTAGGCCATCAGCAGCGCCAGCGCCACCAGCAGCGCGGAGGTGAGCGCGGCAAGCGTCACGCTGTTCGTTGCCAGTTGCAGAAACCGCGAGCCGAGCTGGGCGTCGCCTTCGCCGATTGCCAGCCGCGCGAGCAGCCCTGCCGGCAACAGGAACCCGAGCGCAACGGGGATCGCGCACACCGCGGTAGCGGCGGCGGCCGGCAATCCCGCGAGACGCTGGCGCGATGGGGCGCGCGTGCGCTGCGAGGTTTCATGGAAGCGCTTGCGGCCGCGGCTCACGCGCTCGACGAGCAGCACGAGCACCACGAAACCGAGCAGCGCCGCCGCGAGCTGCGCGGCGATCACGCGCTCTCCCATCGAAAACCACGCCTGATAGATGCCGGTGGTGAAAGTCTGCACCCCGAAGTACGACACCGTCCCGAAATCGGCGATCGTCTCCATCAGCGCGAGCGCCGTCCCCGCCACGACGGCCGGGCGCGCGAGAGGCAACGCCACGCGGAAAAACACGGCAGTGTTGCCGAGACCCATGGTGCGTCCCGCTTCGAGCGGGCTCGCCGAGCGCTCCAGGAATGCCCCCCGGGCGAGCAGGTACACGTAGGGATACAGGACGAAGACGAACATCGCTATCGCGCCCCCGAGCGAACGCACGTCGGGGAACCAGTAGTCGGCCTTCGACCATCCGGTCAGTTCGCGCAGCCACGTCTGCACCGGGCCCACGAACTGCAACAGATCCGTATAGACGAACGCGATGACATAGGCGGGCATCGCCAGCGGCAGAATCAGGGCCCATTCGAACGCGCGCCGGCCGGGAAATTCGTGCATGGCCGTGAGCCAGGCGGTGGCGACGCCCACCGCAATCACGCCGAACCCGACGCCAACCAGCAGCCAGAAAGTATTCGCGGCGTACTCCGGCAGGACCGTCTGCGCGAGGTGTTGCCACACCCCGGGCGTGCCGCTGGCAAACAGGTTGAAAAACACGCTCGCCACCGGCAGCGCGCACAACGCTCCTACCAGCGTCGCAATCGTAGTCAGTCGTCCTATACGCATCGCTCCAGCAGTTTGTCGGACTTAGGTCGACAAACTCCTTATGCAAAACCGCCCGCACGATAACGGGCGCCCATATGAGCTATTATTATACGTATGTCATTGAATTTACGTGAATCCGGTAATGGCGTACGAGACGATCGCCCATTCGTTGCCACCGCGCGCACGCCTCCCCTCCTTGCAATCAGCGGGTTGCGCCACGCCTATGGATCGAACGAGGTGATCAAGGACCTGTCGCTGACCCTCAACCGGGGCACGATCGGCTGCCTGCTCGGTGCAAGTGGTTGCGGCAAGACCACGGTGCTGCGCTGCATTGCCGGTTTCGAACCGGTTCAGGCGGGCGAAATCTCGCTCAACGGCCAGATCGTGAGCCGGCGCGGTGAGCTGCTGCCGACCGAGGCGCGCCACGTCGGCATGGTGTTCCAGGATTACGCGCTGTTTCCGCATCTCACGGTGGGAGAGAACATCGCTTTCGGCGTGCGCGACGGGGACCGCGCCGCGCGCGCGCGCCGAGTGGACGAAGTGCTGGAGATCGTCAGGCTGGGCGGGCTGCGGGACAAATATCCCGACGAGCTCTCCGGCGGGCAGCAGCAGCGCATCGCACTCGCGCGGGCCCTGGCGCCGCGCCCGGATCTGCTGCTGCTCGATGAGCCGTTTTCCAACCTCGACGTGGAATTTCGCGCGCAGTTGAGCGTCGAGGTGCGGGAGATCCTCAAGCACCAGAACACCACTGCCATCCTCGTCACGCATGACCAGCACGAAGCGTTCAACCTGGCCGATGAAATCGGGATCATGCGCGACGGGACGATCGAGCAGTGGGACACGCCGTACCGCCTCTACCACGAGCCGGTGAACCGTTATGTCGCGGACTTCGTCGGACAGGGCGTATTCCTGCCCGGCACGGTGATGGCGGATGCTCGCATCAGGCTCGAGCTGGGCGTATTCCAGGGCAAAACTTCCGACTGGCCCCAGGGCACGGAGGTTGATGTCCTGCTGCGGCCGGACGACATCCTGCACGACGACGCCAGCCCGCTGCAGGCCAAAGTACTGCACAAGGCGTTCCGGGGGGCGCAGTTCCTCTATACGCTGCAGCTACCGGCCGGCGGGCGCGTGCTGTCGCTGGTGCCGAGCCACCACAACCACGCCATCGGCGAGAGAATCGGCATCCGCCTGGAGATCGACCACCTGGTGGCGTTCCCCCGGGAAACGGCACCGGCGTGCTAGAAGCCATCCCAAAAGCCGTTACAACCACGGAAACACACGGAAATTTAAAACCGAACAGGAGAGGATCTGTATTATTCTAACCGTCCGTGTAATTCCGTGTGATTCCGTGGCTATTCTTGGGACTGGTTCTTGTCTTCGGGGCGGAACCGGGCGCGCAGCTCCCGGGCGAGTTCGTGCACTGCCATCGCGTAATTGATGCTGCGGTTGTAGCGCGTGATCACGTAGAAGTTGTTCAGGCCCAGCCAGTAGAGCGGGCCGGTCGCGGACTCCACCGTGAATAGCGCCGCCTCGGCGCCGTCGTCCACCGGCGCGGCCGGCGTCACGCCCAGCCGCTTCAATTCCCCCACCCTCAGTTGCGGCAGTATGCCGATACCGAGCAGCGGTTGCGCAGTGCCGGGGTCCACTTCGGCCAGCACGGTGATGCCTTCCCCGCTGCGCCAGCCGAAAGACTTGTAGTAGTTCGCCACGCTGCCGATCGCGTCCGCCGGCGTTTTCATGAGATCGCGCCTGCCATCGCCGTTGAAATCCACCGCGTAGCGCCGGTAGCTGCTGGGAAGGAACTGCGGTATGCCGATGGCGCCGGCATAGGAGCCCCTGATCAGCATCGCGTCGAAGCCGGATTCGCGCACGAGCAGCAGGTATTCCTCGAGTTCGTACCGGAACAGCTGAGCCCGCGGCGGATACTGAAACGCCAGCATCGCCAGCGCCTCCAGCACCCGGTGCGTCCCGGTATTGCGGCCGTAGAGCGTCTCCACGCCGATGGTCGCGACGATGATCTCCTCGGGAACGCCGAACTCACCGCTCGCCCTCTCGAGCGTCGCCGCGTGCTCGCGCCAGAAGCGAATGCCGCCGTTGATGCGCGCGGCGTCCACGAA
>CAZCGD010000416.1:0-9558 GCA_964498105.1 uncultured Streptomycetaceae bacterium | reverse complement strand
TCGGTGCCGATCGTGCCGCCGGCCCCGCCTCGATTGTCGATGATGACCTGCTGGCCCAGGCGCTCGCCGAGATTCCGGCCGACGACGCGCGCGACGGTATCGGTGTTGCCACCGGGGGCGAATCCCACGATCAGCCGGATCGGCTTGTTGGGGTAAGGCTGCTGGGCGTTCGCGCCGGCGGCGCACGTGAGCGCGGCGACTCCAGCGAGCAGAACTTGGGTGAATATCATAGCCGCTCCGATTATTAACTAGTTGTTTCTCTTTACATTATCGTTAGAACTATCGTATATTGTCGACAATGCCAAGTCAACCGGAAAACAAAAGGGCGACGGTGCGCTCCACGCTGCGCCACATCCGTCTGGTCCGCAGCCAGCCGCTCGCGCACTTCATCCAGAAAGAGATCGAGCGTCAGATCGTCGCGGGAGAATTGAACGGCGGGGACCGGCTCAATGAGTTCGAGATCGCGCGCCGGCTCGGCGTCAGCCGCGCGCCGGTGCGGGAGAGCCTGCGCCAGATGGAAGGCGCCGGGCTGGTCAGCATCCGGAAGAATTACGGTGTATTCGTGCGTATCGTATCGATCGAGGAAGTCCGGGATATCTACCAGCTGCGCTCGCACATCGACGCTGGCGTCGGCCAGGAACTGGCCCTGCGCATCACGAGCGAGCACTTGGCAGAACTGCGGAAGAGGGTCGCGCGCATGGAGTCGAACCTGGCGGCGGGCGATGCGGCGGCGTATCACGAGGGAAACGTGGATTTTCACGAGCGCATGGTGGAGATGACGGGCAACCGCAAGGCGCTGGACATCTATCGCAAGCTCCTCAGGGAACTCGCCCTCTACCGGCGCCAGTCGCTCGGTCAGCCCGGCGCGATGGAGGCTTCGGCCGAGGAGCATCGGCACATCCTCGCCGCTTTCGAGTCCGGGGACGGCGACGCGGCCGGCCGGATCATGCGCGAGCACATCGTGGCGAGCGGTGAGCGCCTGCGCCGGGCCCAGGAACACGCTGGCCCGGCGGCCACCGTGACCGCACGGCGCGGCGCGAGGTGAGAATGCGCCTGGCCTTCATCGGTTTCGGGGAAGTCGCATCCGCGTTCTCAGGCGCGCTTGCGGCGCGCGGGGCGGAAATCGCGGCCTACGATGTGCTTTGCGGGCAGCCGGGAGGCCTTGATCGGCTGAAAGCGCGCTCGCCCGGAACGAAAGTCGATTTCTGCGGGCTGCCGGACGCGTTGAACGGCGCCAGCTACGTCCTGTCCACGGTGACGACCTCCGCCGCGCGGGTAGCCGCGCAGAGCTGCGTTGCGCACCTGCGTGCGGGCCAGACTTATGTGGACCTGAACGCGACCGACCCCGGCATTAAGCGGGAAATCGAGCGCATCGTCGCGCCCTCGGGGGCGAATTTCGTGGAAGGCGCGGTGCTGGGCGCGGTGGGCGTAACTGGCGCGAAGACCGAGATCCTGCTCGGCGGCCCCCACGGCAGGCGCGCGGAGAGCGATCTCGGCGGCCAGCTCGGCCTCAACGTCAGGTTCTACAGCGAGGATATCGGCAAAGCCTCCATGTTCAAGATGCTGCGCAGCGTTTTCTCCAAGGGCATGGAAGCGCTGCTGATCGAGTTCCTGGTGGCCGGTGAGCGCGCCGGCATCCGCGAGGACTTGTGGCGGGAAGTGACCGAACTGTTTACCCAGCATCCGTTCGAGAAGACCGCGTCCAACTGGGTGCGCAGTCACGCCACGGCCCACGCGCGCCGCCGCCACGAGATGGAGCAGGTGGAAGGCGTGCTTCGGGAACTGGGAATCGAGCCGGCGGTGACGGCGGGAACCGTGGCGTTCTTCCGGCGCTCAGGGTCGTTGGGCCTCCAGGAGAAGTTCAGGACGACGCCCGGCACGATGGATGAGCTTGTGAAGTTTATCGAACAGCGGCTGCCGGCCCCGCCGCGCTAGGCGGGCCGGACGATCAATCTTCAATGAAGGCAAGCGGGAAATGAAGAAGAACGGGATGAAGGAAAAGTTGCGCGCGGGCGAACCGGTTTTCGGCGTGTCGGTGATGATCCCGTCGCCTCAGATCGTCGAGATGATCGGGGCAGCCGGCTTCGACTGGGTGCTGCTCGACTGCGAGCATGGCACGTTGACGCTCGAAAGCGTGGAGCTGATGGCGATGGCGGCCGAGGCGTGCGGGATCACCGCGATTGCCCGGCCCGTGACCCGCAGCCCGGAACACATCCTCCAGGTGCTCGACCGGGGCGTCATGGGCGTGCAGGTGCCGCACGTGAACACCGCGGAGGACGCGCGCCAGGTGCTGGCGGCAGTCAAGTACCATCCCCTGGGCCAGCGCGGGCTTGCCGCAGGAACCCGCGCGGCGGTTTACGATTCGCACGGAACGCTCGCCGACTACGTGAAGGCGGCGAACGAAGAGACGCTGATCGCCATCCAGCTGGAGGAGGGCGCCGCGATACGCAACATCGACGAGCTGCTCAAGGTGGACGGCATCGATGTTTTCTTCATCGGCCCGTCGGACCTGTCGCAATCGATGGGGCACCCGGGCAATCCCAAGGCGCCGGAGGTCGCGCAGGCGATCGAATCGAGCTTCCGGAAAATGGTCGCCGCAGGCCGCACCCCCGGCACGCCCGCCGTCGCGGAGAACGTGCGCGATGTCGTGGACAAGGGAGTCCGCTACATCTATACACACTTGCCGCGCCTGCTGTCGGGCAGCGCAAAGGCTTACCTGAAGGCGGCGCGGGGCTAGGCATCCGCCCGAAGGGGCTTCATGCCTTGAGCGTAAACGGATTGAAATCCGTTTTCCGGTCGTAGTAATCCTCGTTTTCCACGCGCTTCAGCCACGCCACCACCTTGTACGTCACCGGCGTGAATACGACCTCGACCGCGACCTTGGCGATGAACTGGGCGAGCATCACCAGCGGCAGCTTGTCGTCGGGGATGATGCCGCTGCCGTAGAAGGCGAGGGGGTAGAACAGGGCCGAATCCACGGCTTCGCCGACAACGGTGGAGCCGATGGTGCGCGTCCACAGCCATTTCCCCGCCGTCAATATCTTCATCCTCGCCAGCACGAAGGAATTGACGAACTCGCCGCAGAAATAGGCGACCATCGACGCCGCCACGATGCGCCAGGTCGCGCCGAACGCGACCTCGTACTCCGCCTGGTGCTGCCAGAACGGGGCGGGCGGCAGGGCCACCACCACCGCCGCCATGAACGAGGCGAAGCCGAGTCCGGCGAAGCCCGCCCAGATTACGCGTCGCGCGCGGGCATAGCCGTAAACCTCGGTGAGGATGTCGCCGAACACGTACGAAATGGGAAAGAACAGCGCGCCGGCGCCGAAGATGAACGTGCCGATCACCGGCAGATCGACCTGCGCGATCTTCGCCGGGCCGATCAGGTTGGAGCAGATCAGCACCGTGACGAACGCCGCCATTACGAATTCGTAATAACGGTAGCTTCGTTGCTCACTCATGAGAGGCGTGACATGGTGAATCGTGACATGGTGAATCGTGACATGGTGAATCGTGACATGGTGAAGCGTGACATGGTAAGGCGTGACTGACGGGGCGCGCTAAAACTCGCTCTATCACGTCACGCCACACCACGTCACGCAGTATCACGTCACGCCTCATCACGTCACGCTATATCAACTGAGCGGCTGCGCGCAATGCAGCGCGTAAGCCGCTCGTTGCTTGAGGCGCTTGTAGTATTCCGCCAGCCGGGGATAGTCGGGGCGCTCGATCGGCAGCAGGAACCAGCGGTGCAGCGCCACCCCCATCGGTATGTCGCCCATGGTGAGGGTGTTGCCTGCCACGAACTGCCTGCCGGCGAGGTTGCCCTCCACCATTTTCAGATTGTCGGCCATCTTCTTGCGCGATTCCTCGACCAGCTTCATGTCGCGCTTGTCGGGATCGGTCCGCACCAGGTTCCAGAACACGGGGCGCAGGTTGTGCCACAGGGTGGTGCTGTACCACTCCATCCAGCGGTCGGCGTCGGCGCAGGCTTTCTCGTCCTTCGGCCACAGCGTGCCGTTGCCGTGCCGGTGCGAAAGATAGCGCACGATGGCGTGGGATTCCCACAGCACGAAGCCGTCGTCGTTGATCGTCGGCACCAGCCCGTTCGGATTCAGCGCCAGGTATTCGGGCGTGTTGTTGACGCCGAATTTCCCCCCGGCGTCTATGCGCTCGTATTTGAGATCGAGCTCCGCGCAGCACCACAGCACCTTCTGCACGTTGATGGAATTGGTGCGTCCCCAGATTTTCAACATCTTTTTCTCCTAACTGCGTGACATGGTACTGCGTGACGTGGTACGGCGTGACGTGGTACGGCGTGACATGGTACGGCGTGACATGGTACTGCGTGACATGGTACTGCGTGACGTGATGATGCGTCTTTAAGAACGCTTCACCATGTCACGCTTCACCATGTCACGGTTCATCATGTCACGGTTCATCATGTCACGGTTCATAATGTCACGCTCTATTCGGCCGTGATTCGCTGCTCGCGAATCAGCTTGCTCCACTTCGCGGTCTCGTCTCGTATCCAGGCGCCGAACTGTTCCGGCGTGCTGCGGACGATTTCGTAGCCGAGGGTGGTGAAGCGCTCTTTCTGCTCCGGCGTTGCGAGTAGCGTGTTGACCGCGGCGTTGAGGCGCTGGACGATCGCATGCGGTGTGCCGGCGGGCGCGAGCAGGCCCACCCACGACTGCGCCTCGAATTGAGGGAAGAACTCGCTTACCGCCGGCACGCCGGGCACCAGCGTGCTGCGGCCCTTTGAGGTGACGGCGAGGACCGTCAGGCGCCCGGCCTTGACGCTGGGCAGCACCAGTCCGGCGGAGGCGATCATGGCCTCGACGTGGCCGCCGAGCAGGTCGTTCAGCGCCGGGCCGCCGCCCTTGTAGTGGACCAGCGTAGCGTTGACATTCGCGGTGGCCCGGAACAGCTCGACCGACAGGCGGCTGGAGGTCGCGGCGCCGGCCGTCGCGTAGTTGAGCGGCGCCTGCCGCGATTTCGCCTGCGTGAGGAACTCGCCGAAGGTCCTGACGCCGAGCTTCGGATGGACGACTACGAGCTGCGGCCCGCGGATCATGAGCGAGATCGGAGCGAAATCCCGGATCGTGTCGTAGGGCGCGTTGCGAAAGACGTAGGGGTTGGAAATGAAGCTGTCGAACACCGCGAGCAGGGTATGGCCATCCGGGGCGGCCTTGGCCACGGTATCGGTGCCGGGCACGCCGCCGGCGCCCGCGCGGTTGTCTATGACGATGGGCTGGCCGAGCGCCTGCGACAGGGCGGGCGCAATCGCCCGCGCCGCGACGTCGGTAACGCCGCCCGGCGATGTCGGCACCACCATCCGGATCGGCCGCGAGGGGTACTGCTGCGCGCCGGCGTCAGCTGCCGGCGCGCAGCAAAGGAGGAAGGCGATAGGCGAAAGGCGGAAGGCCAGTCCATCACCCATCACTCGGCAGCCTCCGACATGTCATCATGAGATCTCCGAACCATGGCGTCGACCGCCCAGCGCGCCACCGGGGGTCAGATCCCCGGAAGACAACCGGGGCCCCTCTTCCACCCCTCGGCGCGCACCCATCACGGCTTCTGGCCGGCGCGCTTGCTGAAGGCCTCGAAGAACTTCCCGGCCAGTTGTCGCGCCACGCCGTCGATCAGCCGGGCGCCGACCTGGGCGAGCTTGCCGCCGATCGTAGCCTTGGCGGTGTACGAGAGCCGCGTGCTGTTGCCTTCGGGCGCGAGCGCCACGCCCGCTTCCCCCTTGGCGAAACCGGCGACGCCGCCCTGGCCTTCGAAACGGAGGGTATAGGCGCGCGGGGGATCTGCGTCGGACACCTTCATCCGGCCCTTGAACTTGGCGCTGACCGGGCCCACCCTGGCTGTCAGCACGACTTCGTATTCGTCGTCGCCGACCCTCTCGATCGATTCGCAGCCCGGGATGCAGTCCTTGAGGACCGCCGGGTCGTTGAGCGCCTTCCAGGTTGCCGCCTGCGGCAGCGGGATCAGCTGTTCGCCAGTCATTTCCATAGGAGGCCGATGCTATCTTACGGGTGCCCCGCCCGCAACCCGGCTGCGCGCTCGGGAAGATGCGTGGACCCGCTATATTCTGTAGAATATAACCCTTGTCATCAAGATCGAGTGACCGGCTATGGACAGCGTGGATCTTCAGGTATTGAAAAGCGCGCGCGACTGGGTCAAGGCGGGCCGCCGCGTGGTGATGGCGACCGTCGTCAGGACCTGGGGCTCGGCCCCGCGCCCGATCGGCGCGCTCACCGCGATCCGCGACGACGGCATGGTGGCGGGCTCGGTGTCCGGCGGCTGCATCGAGGACGACATGATCCTGCAGGTGCGTTCCGGCGAGCTCGTCAAGGACAAGCCGTCGACCACTCAGTACGGCGTGTCGGCGGAGGAGGCCAAGCGCTTCGGGCTGCCGTGCGGTGGGACACTCGAGCTGGTGCTGGAGCCGCTGACGAAGAACAGTGGGCTTGACGAGCTGCTGACGCGGATCGAGCGCCACGAGCTCGTGATGCGCAAGCTCGACATGAAATCGGGCCGGGTCACCATCGGTCCCGCCCGGTCCACCGACCCGTTGAGCTTTGACGGGGCGACGCTCGCCACCGTGCACGGCCCCCGTTGGCGACTGCTGATCATCGGCGCCGGCCAGCTTTCGACCTTTCTCGCGCAAATGGCGCAGGGGCTCGACTACCAGGTTACCATCTGCGACCCGCGCGAGGAATACGCCGAAGGCTGGGACATCCCCGGGGCCGAGCTGAAACGCGGCATGCCCGACGACGTAGTAACCGGGATGAACCTCGACGGCCACAGCGCAGTGGTGACGCTCACCCACGACCCCAAGCTCGACGACATGGCGCTGCTGGAAGCGCTCAAGTCGCCGGCGTTCTACGTTGGTGCGATTGGCTCGAGGAAGAACAACGAGGCGCGCCGCCAGCGGCTCGCCGAGTTCGACCTGTCGCAGGACGAGATCGCGCGCCTGCACGGGCCGGTGGGGCTCAAGCTCGGGGCCAAGACCCCGCCCGAGATCGCGATCGCGATCCTCGCCGAGATGACCGCCATCCGCAACGGCGTGAAAGTACCGGAGCTGGCGGAACCCGAAAAAGCCACTGTCGCGGGTTGCGTCACTTGACCGGCGGGCGGTCCCGCCGCCGGGAAGAGCGTGATTCGTGAGTCGTGAGTCGTGATTCGACTCTCAACCGCTGAGCAATAACTTCTGAACGGCTACCGCAGCACGGCGCGGCCACTGATAGAATTCCCTCGTCGCGTTCCCCGTGGGAGTGGCTGTGTCGCTGTCCAGGACTCTGATTCGCCTTCTCCTGCTGGCAATCATGTTTTCCGCGCCGCTGCGAGCGCTTGGCGCGGAAGACATGGCGAATGCGATCTTCCTCGTGGCCAGCACCGAGCTGAAGGAGCGTACCTTCCGCGAGACGGTGGTGCTGGTGACGCAGCCGCCCCGCGGCGGGCCGTGGGGGGTCATCATCAACCGGCCCCTGGTGCAGCGGCTGAGCGAAGTGTTCACCGAATACGAGACGCTCAAGGACCGCAAGGAGGTGGTCCATTTCGGCGGACCGGTTGAGCGCGATGGGCTGGTGTTCCTGGTGCGCACGACCGAGCCGCCGCCGCGGGCGGTGCCGGTGCTGAAGGACGTCTACTTCGTTTCCGATCTCGACTGGATCGACGGACTGTTCAGACGTCCCGAGCCGACACGTGGGGTGCGGGTGTACTACGGCCACTCGGGATGGGCTCCCGGCCAGCTGCAGAATGAACTCGAACGCGGCGGCTGGCATGTGATGCCGGCGGACGCTGAAACGGTGTTCGACAAGGATCCCGCCGACATCTGGCCGGAACTGATCAAGCGCGCCACCACCAAGCAAACGCGCGACTCTGTCGCGCCTTCGTTCGAAGGCGCGAGTCATGAGTGGTGACCAGCCACACCACCCCGCCCGCTGCGCGGGCACCCCTCCTCGGTAAGGAGGGGATTTCTTTATCACCCCCTCCTATTCAGCAGGGTGCGCCGGACACTCCCCTCCTGCCCGAGGAGGGGTGCTCGCAATGCGAGCGGGGTGGTGGGAGTAAACGTGGGTATACCGCGCCTGGAAGGCGCGATTGGCGATGCGCACATTCGAGCCGGCGAACGCCCGCCGCGCTGAATCGTGGCGGGCGGCCGCCGGCTCAGGGCTGGTACCAGTACGAGTGGCGCTCCTTCACGAACAGCGCTTTCGGGATCATGCCGTAGACCATCTGGTTGAGGTTGACCGCCTCGGCGACGCGGAAATCCACTGCGATGCTCGCGATCGCATAGGCCGTCTTGGCATCGAGCCCTTTCTCCTGCATCAGGAAGTCCACGGTTTCCTGGACCGCGTGCTTGAGCGCCAGGTTGAGGTCCCGATCGATGCCCATCGAGATGTAGTGCGTCGCGTTTTCCGCGCGCGGCCACTTGAGATTCTTGCCCTTCGCCTTGTGCACGAAAAACTGCAGCACCGGGGTGAGCGATGTCTCTATGGCAGTGCCGTCCACTTCACCGTCGCCTTGGGCGGCGTGCGCATCGCCTGTGAAGAAGAGGGCCCCGGGATTGTAGACCGGTAGATAAACTGTCGAGCCCCTGGTGAGCTGCTTCAAATCGAGATTCCCGCCGAAGGCGCCGGGCGGGCGCGAGCTCACGCTCTGCACGTCCGGCGGCGGCGCCACGGCCATGATGCCCATGAAGGGCGCCAGTGGTATCTCAATCTCGGGGGTCAGCAGCGCGACCCGGCGCTCGGTATCAAGGCGGATGATGCGAAATACCGGCTCCGTGAGCAGCTCGGGGAGCACGCCCACGCCTTTGCTCGTGAAGTTTACGCCGTACGGCACCCGGAACAGGACGTCCACCACTCGCACTTCCAGCATGTCGCCGGGCTCGGCGCTTTCGACGTAGATGGGGCCGGTCAGCACGTGGGTACCGCCGCCTGGCGGGGGCTTGATCCGGCCATAGATATCAACCACATCCTTGAGCACCTCCTCGCTCTTGATGCCGCCACGCGCGAAAAATGCTATGGGATCGTCGCCCGTGTTGATGCCCTGGTGCGAGAGGGTATCGATCGTAACGAGCTGCCCGGGTTTTACCCGCATGATGGGTGGCACGTTTGCCGGAATATGGCCGCGCACCACGTTGCCGAGCGTGGACGGCACGCGCACATCCGATTTTTGCTGCGCCGGGGCGGTCGTGGAAAGAGCGGCGACAGAAACAGCCAGTAGGGCGACCAGGAGTCGGGACATGTTGTTCTCCGTGTGAGCGTGTTGCGGTGGGGTGTTCATTCTCTGCCAGTGAGGCTGGCGAGGTCAACCGGCGCATGCTTTCCGCCTGTAGAATAGGTCCGATTTCTGGTGTGGAGCGATTCCATGCGGATCGGCATCATCGGTGGCGGCGCCATCGCCCGGCTTTTCGTCGAGCACATCCGGCGCGGCGACCTGGGCCGCGCCCGTGTCGTTGCCATGGCCGGGCGCAACGATCGTTCGCGCGGCAACCCGATCGCGAAAAGATTCCGCATCCCTTTCGTGATCGGGCCGAGCGCG
>CAZCGD010000415.1:0-2345 GCA_964498105.1 uncultured Streptomycetaceae bacterium | reverse complement strand
TACACCGGGCGCGATGAGCGCGGGCAGATAGTGGAGGGCGTGCTCGAGGGCGCCGACAGCGGCGTCGTCGCGGCCGAGCTCTTCCACCTCGGCGTCACGCCGATCGAGATCACGGCCGCGGACGCGCCGAAGGAGGGGGGGCCGGGACTGCTCGAGCGGCTCACCGAGAAGAAGTTCACGCAAACCGACGTGCTGATGTTCAGCCGGCAGATGAATACCCTGCTCAAGGCCGGCGTGCCGATCATCAACGCGCTGAAGGGCCTCGAGGGGGGCGGCGAGAACCCGGCTCTCGCGCGCGTGATGCGCGAGCTCCGCGAGGGCCTCGAGAGCGGGAACGAACTGTCCACCTGCCTGACGCGCCACCCCACGGCGTTCGACTCGTTCTACGTGGCGATGGTGCGCGTCGGCGAATTCACCGGCACGCTCCAGGAAGTGTTCCTGCGCCTGTTCCATCACCTGGAGTTCGAGAAATTCATGCAGGACCAGGTGCGCTCGGCGACCCGCTATCCCATGTTCGTCATCATCATCATGGCGGTTGCGGTCATGGTCATCAACATCTTCGTGATTCCCACCTTCGCCAAGGTCTACGCGGGCTTCAAGGCCGAGCTGCCGCTGATGACCAAGGGGATGATCGCCTTCTCCAATTTCACGGTGAACTACTGGCCGGTGCTGCTCGGCACGCTGGTCGTGCTGGTGTTCGGCTTCCGTCACTACGTCAGGACCCAGCGGGGGCGGCTGTTCTGGGACGAATTCAAGTTGCGGCTCCCGATCGCGGGCCCGATCGTGCTCAATGCGACGCTGGCGCGTTTTGCGCGCAGCTTCGCGCTGGCGCTGCGCAGCGGCGTGCCGGCGGTGCAGGCGCTTACCATCGTCGCCGGCACGGTGAACAACGAGTACATGGGGTTCAAGATCGAGGGGATGCGCGAGGGCGTGGAGCGCGGCGAGGCGCTGCGGCGCACCGCGGCCGCCTCCGGCATTTTCACCCCGATCGTGCTGCAGATGCTGTCAGTGGGCGAGGAGAGCGGCGCGCTCGACGAGATGATGAGCGAGATCGCGGAGATGTACCAGCGCGACGTCGAGTACTCCCTCAAGAACCTCGCCGCGCAGATCGAGCCGGTGCTGATCGTGGCGCTCGGCGCGCTGGTGCTGCTCCTCGCGCTCGGTGTATTCCTGCCGATCTGGGACCTCGGCACAGCGGCGCTTGGCAAGAAATAGGTTCCAGGTTCCAGGTTCCATGTTCCGAGTTCAAGGTTCAAAGTTAAAGGGCCGATAAAGGTTAAGAGCCTGGAACCCGGAACCGCATGGCGGAGCAGCCTTGGATAGCGTGACCGGCGTCACGCTGGTACCCGGGAATTTGTCAGGACTGGCAATAAATTATCCATAGGGGTATACTGCTGGCATGGTATTTGCATAGGTATCAATGGCATGCAAGTGGCACTTCGTGAAAAATGTCACGTGGAATCGGGTATAGTAATAAAACTTTTTTGTTAAGGAGAAGCGATATGAACAAGCAGCAACGGGGTTTTACGCTGATCGAGCTGGTCGTGGTAATCGTGATTCTCGGCATCCTTGCCGCCACCGCGCTGCCGCGGTTCGTCAATCTTCAAACCGACGCGAAGATTGCCGCCGTGCAAGGCATCGCGGGCGGGCTGCGCGGTGCCATTGGCCTGGTGAACGCAAAATGGCAGATCCAGGGTGGCAGCGGCGTAACCGCGGTATCGATGGTCGGTGCTGACGTTACCGTGGCCGGCTCGACCGGTTTCCCGACGTTTGACCTCCCTGGTATCGGCACCGCGATGGGTTGCGAAAGCACGACGGCGTGCCAGGGCAACGTGATCGCACTCAGCGTGACCCCGACCACGTGGAGGCCCTCTACTGGCGGAGGCGCGACCTGCCAGGCGACATACAACGCGACCACCGGCGCAGTCGTTGCCACCACGACGGGCTGCTAGGAGCAAACCGTCTTTGAGGCAGGCGAGTGCCTGCCGACGGGCACCAGGGGTGAACCGCAGCCGGTTCACCCCTTTTTTTGCGAGTGCGCAACTAAAGAACGTTCCGAGTTCCGAGTTCAAGGTTCCGAGTTCAACGTCTAAGGTTCAAGGAATGAATCTCCTGGAATTGAAGTTCGGAACCCGGAACACGGAACCCGGAACTGGAATCGCGGAACCCGGAACTCGAAACCCGGAACCGCGCATGCGTAGTGCGCGCGCGCGCGGTTTCACGATGATCGAGCTGGTCGTCGTCATCACCGTCGTGGGCATCATGGCGGCGGTGATCGGGCCACGGTTTCTGGGCAGCGCCGCGTTCGCTACGCGCGGGTTCTATAACGAGGCGCAGTCGGTGGT
>CAZCGD010000414.1:0-7657 GCA_964498105.1 uncultured Streptomycetaceae bacterium | reverse complement strand
GCGACGGCGCGTGAGACGAGCATCCCGCTGTGGTTGACGTCGAGCACGATATGGTCGCGCATTCCCGGCACGCGCGTCTCCTCGACGCTGATCACGCCGTCGCTGGGCGCGGGCAGGTCCGGCGCGACGATGCGACCGATGCCCAGCGGCTTGCTGCCCGCGATCACGCCAATCTCGCAGGCGGTTACGGGCGGCGCCTGCATGGGGCTCAACCAGCGCTGCATGCTGCGCCCCAGCGCGGCACGGCCTCCGGGTAGCCGGGCCAGCCGCCGGCCTGCGTAGCTTCCGCCATAGGGCGTGCCGGTGAGAACGACGCGCCCGGGCGTGAAGCCTGACGCGCGCTCGATCATGCGCAGGACGATGAGCCCGCCCAGGCTGTGCCCGACGAAATGCACCCGCGGCGCTGCAAGGTTGCGGCAATAGCGCAGCAAACGCTCCGCGTTTTCCGCCAAAGTGAGGCGCATCGAGGGATAAGAGTAAGTGAGCGCGCGGTAGCCGCCGCGCGCCACCCGCCGCCGCACCAGCTCCATTACCAGCCCGTGCACCCACAGGCCGTGAACTATCACTACTGTGTCCAGGTTCGCGCTCATGACCAACACGAACCCGGACGGTGACGACTGACGGCTGACGACTGATGGTTATCGTGAATCGTAAATCGTAAATAGTAAATCGGGAAAACCATACAGCATTTACGATTCACCATTCACGATTCACCATTCACGGATTCAAGCAGCAGCGCCGCGATAAGAGGTCACCTGGTCCTCGGCGAGGTGACTGATGTCGCCCCACACCTCGAGCCGCCAGACGCCGCCGCCATAACCGAAGCGGTTCAGGCTGGCATTGATGAGCGGCACCGGGCGCGGCACGCCCTGGTCGAGTCCGTGCGCCGCGCGGTACAGTGAATCGAGCACCAGTCCGTGGCTTACCACCACCACCGCTTCGTCGCGGTGGCGGTCCGCGATCCCGGCGAGGCAGCCGAGGCAGCGCTGCGTGAAGGCGCGCGCGCTCTCGCCGCCGGGCACCTCGTACTCCGGGTCGCGGCTCGAGAAGCGGGCGTGCTCTTCCGGGTACAGCGACTGGATCTCGGCGGCGGTGAGCCCCTCGAAAATGCCGAAGCGCCGCTCCTGCAGGCGTGCGTCCATCACGACCTCGTGGCCGCTGTGTTCCGCGATGGCGCGAGCCGTGTCGAGTGCGCGCGTGAGATCGCTGCTGTAGAGCGCGGTGAAGCTGTGCCCGGCGAGCCGGCGGCCGAGCGCCTGCGCCTGCGCGCGCCCGACGTCGGACAGCAGCGTGTCGGTCGTGCCTTGCATGCGCTTTTCGCGGTTCCACGGCGTCTCGCCGTGGCGGATGACGATCAGAGTCGTTTCACTCATACAAGATCAAAGCTGAACCACAAAGCCCGTCCTGAGCTTGTCGAAGGGGACACGAAGGACACAAAGGAAACACAAATTCAAATTTGAACCGCCAGGCACGCCAAGAAGAACGAATATAAAGTTGAACCGTAGAGTATATTTCAGCCCTGGCCCCTTTCGAACAACGCTATTTTAGCGGGTTGGGCATAAAATGTTCGCAAGCCCCTTCGCACTGGTCATCGTCCCGCTCGCCGTCCTGACCGCCTACGTGGTCTTCGGCCTGTGCGGCTTCGGCTCGACGCTGATCGCGGTGCCGCTGATGGCGCATTTCTTCCCGCTCCAGTTCGTGATCCCGGTCATCGTGCTGGTGGATTGCGTTGCCTCGCTGCACCAGGGGTTCCGGCTGCGGGAGGGCGTGAACCAGCGCGACCTGGCTCCCATGCTGCCGTTCATACTTGCCGGCATGGTAACCGGGGCGATGATCCTGGTGCACACGCCGGCTGGGACCCTGATGGTGCTACTCGGCGTCTTCGTGACCGGCTATGGCATCTACTTCTCTCTCCGGCACGAGTCGGTGTTCCGGGTCGCGCGCTGGACGGCGGCGCCGATCGGGCTCTTCGCCGGCACCACCTCCACGGTCTTTGGCATGGCCGGCCCGATTTACGTGATGTACCTCGCCGGGCGTGGCTCCACGCCGGAGCAGATCCGCGCCACCATGCCGGTGATCTTCATCTTCACCACCCTCGGGCGCATTGTGCTCTTCGCGTTCCTGCGACTGATCACGCAGGACGTGCTGCTTGCGGCAGCGCTGCTGCTGCCGGTAATGGCACTGGGGCTGTGGCTCGGCAACCGCTGGCACGCGAAGATCTCGCGCGCGCAGGCAGTGCGTGCAATCGGCGCGGTGCTGACGCTGAGCGGGGCTTCGTTGCTGCTTCGCGCGCTATAAAGAATGGAACCAAAGATAAACGTAGATAAAGTCAAAAAACAATCAGCCACAATACATTTTGGCAGCTCGACCGGCCGTTTCCAGCCGCACCGCCTGCGAAGAGACCCGCTTGCGCCGAAATTCTTCGACCACCGCGGGATCAGCAACCGAGGGGTGACCGCAAGCGAATGGAGGCGCGGGGTTGTATTCCATCGACAGCTGGATCGATTTCGCGATTTCGACGCCAAACACGTCCGCGGCAATGGTCAGGGCAAAATCAATCCCGGCGGTAACACCCCCACCGGTAATGCGATTTCGATCGGTTACGACTCGCTCCGATACGGGTGTCGCGCCAAAGACCGGCAGGATATTCATCGAGTCCCAATGCGTGGCAGCGCGGTAACCCTTGAGCAGCCCCGCGGCCCCCAGAACAAGAGCCCCGGTGCAAACGGAAGTAACATATTTCGCCTGCTGCGCCTGGCGCCTGAGAAACTCGAGCACCTTACGGTCTTCCATCATGGCCGCAACACCCTGCCCTCCACCAACGAAAAGCAATTCGAGCTGCGGGGCGCTATCGATCGTAGTATCCGGGACGGTCTTCAGCCCGCCTCCCGCAGTGACCGGTTGCAGAGAGCGGGCAATGATCCTGATCTCGCATCCCGGCAATCGCTGAAACACCTCCCAGGGACCGGCGAAATCGAGATGCGTCATGTCTTCGAATATCAGCATGCCGATTATCATGGGGATACTCCTTCGCAGTAAGCTCTGCAAAAACTTCTGGTCTTGCTTTTGTTAATCCTGTTAATCCTGTCTATTTGATTTTCTTTTCTTGGCGGCCTTGGCGTCCTGGCGGTTCAATTGTTATTGGCTTTCCTTCGTGTCCTTCGTGTCCTTCGTGTCCTTTGTGGTTCAAGATTTTCGCAGGAACTTAGCGATGCGAGCGACGCCCTCCCGCAGCCGCTCGATCGAGTGCGTATAAGCGAAGCGCACGTGCCGCTCCGGCGCGTTCGCGCCGAAGTCGATGCCGGGTGTGATCGCGACGCCCGCCTGCTCCAGCAGGTCGCGCGCGAAGGCAAAGCTGTCCTGCGTCAGCCTGCCGCAACCGGCGTAGACGTAGAACGCGCCCTGCGGTGTCACCGGAATGTCGAAGCCCAGTTCGCGCAACGCCGGCACCAGGTAATCGCGCCGCGCCTTGAACTCCATGCGGCGCGCCTCGAGAATCGCGATCGTTTCCGGCTCGAACGCTGCCAGCGCCGCATGCTGCGACGGCGCGGGCGCGCAGAGATAGAGGTTCTGCGACAGCTTGTCGAGCTCGCGCACGTAGCGCTCCGGTGCCACCAGCCACCCCAGCCGCCAGCCGGTCATCTGGAAATACTTGGAGAAACTGTTGATCACGAAAACATCGTCGGAGTGGGCCAGCGCGGTCGTATATTCCCCTTCGTAAACCAGCCCGTGATAGATCTCGTCCACGATCAGGGTGCCGCCCCGCTCGCCCGCTAATGCCGCCATCGCCGACAGGCGCTCGGTCGAAACCAGCGTGCCGGTGGGATTGGACGGCGAGGCGACGAGCGCCGCCACCGAGCGCGGGCCCCAATGGCGCTCGAGATGCTGCGGCGCGAGCTGGTAGCCGCTCGTTGCATCCACCGGCACCGCGCGCGGTACGCCCTCCATCACGCGCACGAAGTGGCGGTTGGCGGGATAGCCGGGGTCAGCGAGCAGCACCTCGTCGCCCGGATCCACCAGCACCGCACAGGCCAGCAGCAGCGCGCCCGAAGCGCCGGAGGTGACGACGATGCGCGCGGGATCCACGTCCACTCCATGGCGGGAACGGTAGAGGCCGGCGATCGCGCGCCGCAATTCCGGCAGTCCGAGCGCGGGCGTATAGAAAAGCTCCCCGGTCTCGATCACGCGCATGGCCGCGCGGCACACCGGCTCGGGGGTTGGGAAATCGGGCTCGCCGATCTCCATATGGATGACGGAGCGGCCCTGGGCCTCCAGCGCGCGGGCGCGCGCGAGCAGTTCCATTACGTGGAACGGCTCGATCTCCGCCATCCGCCGCGCGATGCGCGCGGCGGGCCGACGCGGTTTCAATGCGCGCCGGACGGGTCGCTTTCCTTTTTGAGGCTCAGCGGACCGGAACCCAGGCCCATGATGTAGAACAGGGCGCCGAGCAGGGCGAGGTTCTTCGCGAAGTGCTGGAACTGATTGAGCTGCTGCGCCGGTAAGTACGTCCAGTAGCTGTGGAAGTAGAGCGTCGCGGGAATCAGGAACACGATCAGGGCGAGCGCTGCCCAGCGCGCGTACCAGCCGAGCAGGATCATCAGGCCGCCGCCGAGCAGGATGATGATGGTGGGTATGATCAGCACCTCCGCCATCGGGATGCCCTTCTGCGTCATCAGCGTCACGCTCTTGCCGTAGTTCAGGACCTTGTCGTAGCCCGACTGCAGGAAAATGAATGCGATCAGGATGCGCCCAATGAGCGGCCCGTAGGTCTTCGCCAGGTTGCATAGAGCGTGCATGGAACCTCCCCTTAGTTGAAACGCCGCGACTATCCTACGCCAAAAAACAATCGGCGGGACTAAGCCCGCCGATTGTTTTTGATGATGGCGCAAGCCCAAGCCACCGCGTAGACTTTGCCGGTGTGAAATCATCTCGATTGAATCCGTGCAAGCCAAGACAGTAGCTATCCTGGAGACCCGGCTCGGCCGGCAACTCGGCGAGCTCATCGTCAAGCACGGCGGCCGCCCGTTCTTCGCGCCGGCGCTGGCGGAGATCCCCGACGTGGACCGCGGTTACATCGCGCGCCTGGTCGGGGAACTGGAAGCGCGTCCGGCGCAGTTCGCCATCTTCCAGACCGGCGTCGGCACCCACGCGTTGTTCAAGACCACCGACGAACTCGGCCTGACCGGGCGGTTGCTCGCCCTGGTCGAGAAAATGACGGTGGTCGTACGTGGGCCGAAGCCGACCGGGGCGCTGCGCTCGCGCGGCGTGCGCATGGACATCAGCGCCGCGGACCCGTTTACGACGGCGCAGGTGCTCCAGGCGCTGCAATCCTCGCCGCTCGCGGGGGCGCGGGTGATCGTGCAACGCTACGGCGGCGCCAACCTGGAGCTGGACGAGGCGCTGACCGCACGCGGCGCGCAGGTGGTCGAGATCCCGGTTTACCGCTGGTCGCTGCCCGCGGACACCCGGCCGCTGATCGAGCTGATGGATGCGCTGGAGCGCCGCCAGATCGACGCGGTGACGGTGACCAACGCGGCGCAGGTTCACAACCTGTTCGAGGTGGCGCAACAGCTCGGCCGCGGCGATGCGTTGCGCGCCGCGCTCAACGGCACGCTCGTCGCGTCCATCGGCCCGGTATCCACCGACGCGCTCAAGAAGTTCGGCGTCGGCATCGGGCTCAAAGCGAGCCCGCCCAAGCTGGGACCGCTGCTGTCCGCGCTCGACGCGGCGCTATCCCGTTAGAAGCCGTTCAATTGAACCACCAAGCACTGTTTAATCCAGACGCCCAGGGCACGGGAGCCGCGTCTCCCGTACCCTAATCGCCGGTTTAACTCCGCGTGTTCGAACGGTCGATCTTGTCGCCGTTCAACACGCGGCCGTTCACTCATCCCTCATCCCTCAAAGGGAATCGCCAAGGCCGCCAACGCTGGCACAGCGCGGCGCTCGCTCGCGCCGCGTGGGGCGTGCTGTTAGGCGGATTGACGGTCATGGGCATCCCGGCCACCAGCGAGATACCGACGAACGGCGGGCAAGTGGAATAGACATGCGTACGCGATCGCGCCTATGAACAAGCCGCCGAGAATGCCAAACCAAACGTCTTCTGTCGAAAGCATTCCCGAGTTCAGAAAAGGCACCGATGCGACGTATGGCGCGCTTGGCGCAGCGACGAGCGCCCAACGGCTCCTGAGATTGCGCGCTGCCAAACCCCAGGCGCCGATTGTGACCAGGACGAGAAATAGTCCGAATGCGAGACCGGCACCCGATTTCCAGAGTTCAGCGTACGACATTTGACGACCGTCGATGGTCCAATCGACGATCGGTAGCACCAGGAACACAAACAAAATGGGGCCGGCAACCATGGCACCCTGGCAAAGCATATCTAATGGAAAGGGCAGGTCCTTGGTGTTCCTCCACCATCCTCTGACGACTGCAAGAGCGTTCATTTCAAGCCGCATAACGAGCGAAGTAGTTAGACTAAAAGTCGGTTTGCAAACCGGGAGTATGCGCGTGGCTTTGCCATCCTTCAACCCGATCACTGGGTTATGGCCCGATGTGATACAAGAATTCAGGGCTGGCGGCAATTGTCTGGACACAAAGGAAGAGCGGGCGCGATGTCGCGCCCGTTCTTGTTGATCTTTACCTTGCTTCTCTCGGCATGCTCGGCGGTTCAATTATTACTTTTGTTTTTTTGGCGGCTGCGTCAAGCCTTTTCCGTCCCTACTGCTGTACGTCGCTTCTGGTTTGCCAAATCTTTGGAGCCATAGAAAGCCCACAGCTCCCGCCGTCAGCGACGCCAAAAGAATTGCCATTTTTGAAGCGTTAATTGTCTCGGTATTTCCGGTAAAAGCCAGATTGGCAATGAAAATTGACATTGTAAATCCGATACCGCCAAGAATCCCGGCGCCAAAAACATGCGGCCAATTCAAATCGGGCGGCAAGCGGCACATGCCACTTGCAACGCCAACGAAACAAAGGAGCGTCACCCCCAATGGTTTGCCCACAATCAGTCCAGCGGCGATACCAAGACTGTTCGCGCTAGTTAAGTCTTGCATCCATTCCGCGCCTACCAAAATGCCCGTATTTGCAAGTGCGAAAATCGGCAAAATGATGAACGCAACCGGTTTGTGCAAGAAATGTTCAAGTTTGTGCGAGGGTGACTTTTCGTCGTCGACATTGGCAGAGAACGGGATGGCAAAGGCAAGCATGACGCCGGCAATCGTCGCGTGAACGCCTGACTTGAGCATGAGAAACCACATCAACGCGCCGCCAAGCAGGTAAGGAACGAGGGACATGACCCGCAACAGACGATTCAATGCGATGAGCAGGGTCCAAACTGCCAAGGCTCCAACAAGATACCCAACCGACAGTTGCGCCGTGTAGAAAGTGGCAATGATGACTATCGCCCCCAGATCGTCTATGACGGCGAAAGCCACGACGAACACTTTCAGCGACGCGGGAACGCGGTTTCCGAGTAGGGCCAGAACACCAAGGGCAAACGCGATGTCGGTTGCCATCGGAATCCCGATTCCGGCTTGCGTGGGCGTCCCCGCATTGAATGAGAAATGAATCAGCGCAGGGACGACCATTCCGCCGATGGCCGCAAGAATCGCCAGAAGGGCGTTCTTGAACTGGGACAGTTCGCCGCTGTAAAGCTCTC
>CAZCGD010000413.1:0-3774 GCA_964498105.1 uncultured Streptomycetaceae bacterium | reverse complement strand
ATCGGCATCACCACCAGCGGCGGCAAGCGGGGCTTCATGTTCGTGCTCAACCCCACGCTCGCGCGGGCGTTCGCCGATGCCGGCTATTCGAGGCAGAAGCTGCGCGCAGCGATCGCGGAGCGGGCCTTCAAGTACTCGTACGACTGGCAGAACGACAGCAAGCAGGGTGAGGCCGTCGTCATTCCCGACTTGTATGCGAAGGCGCCCAGCGAGCGCAAGACCCTGGTGGCCCCGGTGCTGCCGGACGAAGTGTTCGTGGTCGTGGGCGGCGGCGTGTCGCCGCAGATGGGGCAGTGCGCAGCCATTTCCAGCCGCAGCTCCGCCGGCAAGCCCATGCTCACGAAGAAGATACGCTTTCCCAATTAGTACTAGTGGTGGAGGACATTGTGATAGAACTCGTCAGCCCTGTTGGCTACCCGCGCTTCGAGGAGCAGGCGCAGCGCCGCTTGCTAGACACGCCGGTCGGCCGTCGTCTCGGATTCATCTGGAACCAGTATCAGACCACGCGGAATTTCTGGCCGCGACTGGAGCGCGCGGTCGAGGATCTGTGCAAGCCTCCGGCGGTGCAGCGGGCTTACAAGAGCAATACCTGGACCCCGCTCGACCAGCCCCGGTTCGCCGAGCTCGCCGCGGCGGTCGACTACTTGGTCATCGGCGTCGGCGCCTGAGGTTCCTGCACCGGCGCCGCCGTGCGCGACGCTTTTGCAGCCTGGAAGCAGGGCCTGCCCGCGGTCGTGCTCGTGCACGAGCCGTTCGCGGTGCTCGCCAGGGCGCAGTGCCAGAGCCTCGGCGCCAGCGATCCCACCATATTGGTGTACCAGCAAGACGCCCCTGCGCTCGAGTCCGATGACGTATCCGCGGCGAAGGCGCGCAAGGTCGCGGCAGAGGTGGTGACCATGTTGAGCCGGCGCTGATGGGGTCGCCGCGTCTTGCCGTGCAGGTGCTTTTGCTGGCGTGGGCCGGCGGCCTGGCTGCTCCCGCATCCGGGCAGGATTATCCAAGCCGGCCCGTTCGCATCGTCACCTCCGGGGCCGGCGGCGGCAACGATCTCCAGGCGCGCGTGGTCGCGCGGGGGCTGTCTGCTGCGCTGGGCCAGCAGGTGATCGTGGAAAACCGGCCGAGCGGCGTGATCCCGGGCGAAATCGTGTCGAAGGCATCGCCGAACGGGTACACGCTGCTGCTGTACAACAACGCGCTCTGGACCGGGCCGCTGATACAGAAGACGCCCTACGACCCGGTGAAGGACCTGGCGCCGCTGACGACAGTGACGATTGCGCCCAACATACTCGTCGTCAACAACTTGCTGCCGGTGAACTCGGTGGCGGATCTGATCGCGCTCGCGAGGTCGAAGCCCGGGGAACTCAACTACGCATCGAGCGGGACGGGCGCGTCGAACCATCTCGCGGCGGAGTTGTTCAATACCATGGCGGGCGTCAGGATCGTGCGCATCGGCTACAAGGGCGCTAACCAGGGGTTGAACGACCTGATCGCCGCCCAGATACAGGTGATGTTCCCTTCCGCCGGCGCAGTGGCGCCGCACGTCAAGTCGGGCAGGGTAAAAGGCCTGGCGGTTACCAGCGCGGAGCGTTCCCGGCTCGCCCCCCAGTTGCCCACGGTGGCCGCTTCTGGCCTGCCCGGCTATGAGTCGCTGGCGATCTACGGCATGTTTCTGCCGGCGGGCACGCCGCGGGCCCTGGTCACCAGGCTCAATTCCGAAATCGTGAAAATCCTCGGCGCCGTGGACGTGAAGGAAAAGTTTTTCAATATTGGAATGGAAACGATTGGCGGCTCGCCGGAGCAGCTCGCGGCCCTGGTCAAATCCGAGATGGTGAGAATGGGCAAGCTGATCAAGGACGCGGGGATAGTCGCGACTCCGTAGTCCGGGAAGGAAGCCTTGCGCATCGACAAATGGCTGTGGGTGGCGCGCTTCTTCAAGACCCGCAGTCTTGCGCAGGCCGCGGTCGCTGGCGGCAAGGTCAAGGCGCACGGCGAGCGGGTGAAGCCGGCGCGGGCGGTCGCGCCCGGCGATCGGCTCGCGATACGCATTGGCGAGTTTGAGTGGTTAATCATCGTCAAAGCGTTGTCCAGCCAGCGCGGCCCAGCGGAGACCGCCCGCAAGCTCTACGAGGAGGACGAAGCGAGCCGGGCGCAACGCCTGGCCCAGGTTGCCGACCGGCGCGCGCACGCCAGCGTGTGGGGCGAGCGCAAAGGCCGTCCCACCAAGCGCGAACGGCGGCAGATGGAGCGGTGGAGGGAAGAAAGCTAAGGCGGAAGACGTGGACCCGGCACTAAGAGCCCCTAACATAATGAAACGCGCGTGCGTTTCATTATGTTGGGGGCTCTAAGGGTCTCTTACTCCCCAGGCCGAAGGTGCGGGCCATATGCACGCCGCCCGCCCCGGGCACAACCACATAAGCCTCGGAGCAGCGGGAGGGCGCTTGTCGCGCTCTCGCGGTTGGAGTAGTTTGCTCGGTGTGACCGCTGTTCCTGCTCACGACCCGCCTGGATCGCGGTCGTTTGCGTGGGAAGGAGAAGCCGGCATGAACATAGGACCCGTTATGCGCAGCCCGGAACCATCGGCGCACCCGTTTCCGGTGCCCCTATCGTTCATGAAGGTTTACGGGCGCTTTGCTTCCCGCTTTGCCGCGCTTGTGTTGCTGATGATGTGCGCTGGCGCACCCCATGCGGCTGATACCTATCCATCCAAACCCGGCCGCCTGATCTTGCCGTTCGGCGCGGGCGCGTCCACCGACATTATCGGACGCATCTTCGCGCAGCGCTTCAGCGAGACGTGGGGACAAACTCTCGTCGTCGATAATCGGCCGGGCGCGGCCGGTGTTCTCGGCACCGAGCTCGCAGCCAAAGCCGCGCCCGATGGCTACACGATATTTACTTACGGCATCAATCAAACGATCACGCCCAACCTCTACAATAAGCTGCCGTATGATCCCCAGCGTGATTTCATACCGCTGTCGCTGTATGCGACGATGCCCAACATCCTGTGCGTAAATCCTGCGCTGCCCGTCAAGAGCGTCAGCGAGTTCGTCAAACTCATCAAGGCCAATCCCGGCAAATACAAGTACGCCTCTTCAGGCGTTGGCGCCTCGCCGCACCTGACGATGGAACTGTTCAAGGCTGTCACCAGCATCGATCTCATACACGTACCCTACAAAGTCGCGTCGCAGGGCTACGCCGAGACCATCTCCGGAGAAGTACAAGGGTTCTTTTTTAATCTTCCCGGGCCACTGCCTCACATCAAGGCCGGGCGGCTGCGGGCGCTCGCCGTGACCTCGGCCAAACGCGCCGAACAGGTGCCGGATGTGCCCACCATCATGGAATCCGGCATACCGGATTTCGAAGTGACGGTGTGGCAAGGCTACGCCATGCCCAGGGGCACATCGAAGGCTCACGTGGCCCGCATCCATGCGGCGATGATGAAAGCGCTAGCCTCACCTGACTTGAAGCAGCGTTTTTTTGACAACGGCGTCGCCGCCGCGCCTCAGACACCCGATGAATTCGTGAAATTCATCAGCGTGGAGCTCGCCAAATGGAAAAAAGCGGTGGCGTTGTCCGGCGCTAAGGTGGAATGAGCTGCCCCGGGCAACCCATTTATCATAGAGCGGGGCGCAGCGCTGCAAGTGGCTGCGTGTGCGTCCCCTCATTGATCCTTCATGGATCTGAATGCTACGGTGCAACAGGCGGAGAAGTGAATCGCGGGATGCAGCGCCTCTTCTCATTTGCCATGGCCGTGGTCGGTGCGGCTGCAGGGTGCGC
>CAZCGD010000412.1:0-1773 GCA_964498105.1 uncultured Streptomycetaceae bacterium | reverse complement strand
AAGCGACCGCCTCGCGCGGGTCGTAGCCAATGAAGACGTTGATCATGCTCTGCCGGTATTTTTCGCGAAGCATAGCATGCCGGGCGCGCCGATCCACCACTGTTCACTGTGCGCCGTTCAGCCGTTTGAGTAATGTCAATTCCGCGGCGTGAATTAGCGCGATGCCGGGGCCACCTTCTCTAGCGGCAGCAGTCCGCCGCCGGGCTTTTCCGACCGCTTGTTCTCAAAGTTGGCTCCCATATACCCGAGTTCTGAAGCGCGACCGAAATGTGTTTTCGCTTCCTGAAGGCGGCCGAGTTTCTCCAAGTTCTGCCCGAGACGATAGTGAGCAATCCCGCTGCCGGGTTTCAGTATGACAGCGCGAGCGAAATAGGGCAGCGCCTGCTTGATTTCCCCGAACTCGTAATAAATCGCTCCGCGGGCAAAATAGCAGTGGTACGTGTCCGGGTACTGCGCCATGCACCGTTCGATCATCTCGACCGCTTGGTCCGGTTGCTTGGTATGCATGTATTCCCGGCCGAGGTTGTAAAGCGTGCGCGAGCCCCAGGGAACAGGCTTGTCGGGAAGCTTTGCAACGGCGTCTTCCCACAGAAGGAGCGGACTGGAGAATGTGTCCAGGCGATTGTGCGCCTGGTACAGCAGGACCGGACACGCGATGGCGAATACCACCAGCGCCGCCCGGCGCGGAACATAGCTCAATACGGCGATGAACACGATCACTATGCCGGGGGCCCACAGGTAGCTGCGGTAAAGGACGAAGGGTTCCTGAAACCGGGCTGTGCTGAATTCGGCCAGAAAGAGAATCCAGGTATAAAGCAGGCCGAACCCAACCAGACCCGCCCTGCCGCGGCGCCGCAACAGCATGGCGCCGAGCGCACCGTAGACAGCAAATGCCGACACCTTGAGAAGGATCCAGCCCGGCGACCAGTCTTCGATAAAATTCAGGCGAAGGTCGACCGACATGCCGCGCGTATCGGGCCACAGCCACAATGCAACGTATTTGAAGAACAACCCTGCCTGGGTAACGGCGCTCAGCGACCACGGGATATCCGCGATGTCGAGCCCGAAGACCCCCTCGAGCTGAGCCGCGACCATGCCAAAATCCGGTTCATACGCGGCGCCGATCACCCGCTTGGTGAGCAGCACGATGAAAATTGCGGCGGGCGCGCACGCCGCCAGGTAAATGGCAGTATGGCGGCAGGCGAAGCGCCGGTCCGAAGCCACCAGCAGCGCGGTCAGCACGGCCACCGCGGGCAACAACACGCTGTGCTCCTTGGAATACACCGCGAAGGTGTACATCAGCGCGGCCGAGATCGCATCGGTGTGGCTGCCACGCGCCAGCCCACGCGCGAACAACATGATCGACAGCAGCGAGAACAGCGTGGCGAGGACGATGGACCGCTGCATCAGGTAACCCGCCCCATACACCGCCACCGGATGAATCGCGAATACGGCCGCGCCGATCAATGCCCACGTCGCGGCATCCCGCCGGGCCTCTGGCGCCGAACCGGGGCGGTTCGGTTGCGGCGCCAGCCGCAGCAAATCGTACAGCAGCTTGTACAGCGCCAGAGAACCGGCGAGGTGCAGCGCAAGGCTCACGATGCGTTGCGCCGGTATGTCTCCCCAGACTATGAACGTGATGGCCAGCGAAAAGTATGGCAGGTTGCGGATACTGAAAAAGTCGAACGGATGCGTGGCGTAATACGAGAATCCCGATCCGCTGAAAAGGGTCCAGTCGTCGAAGACGAGCGGGTTGCCGAGGAACGGCAGATA
>CAZCGD010000411.1:0-9418 GCA_964498105.1 uncultured Streptomycetaceae bacterium | reverse complement strand
AAAATGAAGTGATTCATGCTTTTTCACCCTTGCAATTAAATGGTCTGCAGTGATTACTGCGCTCTCTGACTGACAAGCTGCTTGCAGTTTCCTCCGTCTAGCCACGAAACCGATTACCGAACGCCTCCCCCCTGGTGAACGCCTTTCCCCCGGTACACGTAGTTCGGCTGGACCGCGAAGAATTGAGCGTTCTCCCGGTGGAGTTCCCGCATCCTCGCCGGCCCCGGGTCCTCGGTGAGTCTCACCACTAACAAGCGGTACCTTCCCAGCGAGAAATGCCCCAGGTCCTTGATGCCCTGAATTCCGAATTGTCCATAGAGATCGGCAATGGCCTTGACTTCAGTATCCGCGGCGAGGGTGACGAGATACTCGCCCGGTACCATCGTGTCGCCGCCAATAGTGTAATTCTGGATAATTCGGCCGTTCGAATCAACCGACAGGAAGGGGGGTCGGTAGTCTGGGCCAGAACAGACTCGATTGCCCCATTCGCCAGCGAGACAAACTATCGCTGCTGGATGGCATCCAGCCAAAGGAATGACCAAAGCCAAAGCAATAACCTTTGCTGCTATTCTGTTCATCCGCCAATCATACGCCCGACGGCGCAAACGCTAGGCACCAACAAAAACCCCGCTGAACAGACTGTGTCAAAACTCGGTTCGACGCCGACGTGAACGGAAGTCGGCTTGCGAGGACGCGCTATAACGCGTTCTCGCACCCTTGGGCGGGGTCCGACGACCCCTGAAAACGAGTGATCGACGAGTTTTTACACAGCCTGTGAAGCGGGGTCCGATACTAGTTGGAGCTTGTCCGTAGCCTCGACTGCCGCCACCTGATCCAACCTTGGCGCATCGCAGCAATAGCCCGCGCCTTGCCCTCCACTGTCCGGGGGCCAGTAGATAACCCGCCGTGAAACTTGCAGCGCCCGCCATTCAACAGAAGCTTGCACGCGCAAGGCAACCCGCGCCTGTTGCGAGCACCGCAGATTCGCCCGTGCCGTGTCCTCGGGCGCCCGGCCATCAGGGTTCTTCCTCGGTGTCGTCCTGATAGGGTCGGTAAGGGTGCAGCGGACAGGCATACGCAGTGCAGTCTCTTACCTCGTTCCTCAGGTAGCCGACGCAGCGCAGGCAGAATCCCTTGATCGCCGCCGCCTTGGACGTACCGCTATAGGCTTTCACCAGGATGCGCCGGTAGGCGGGCAAAGCCTCGGAAATCGCGGCTTTCTGAGCGTCGTTTAAGTTAACGCCGTTCTTCAATGCAGCGTCCCGCAGTGCTTTTCAATCAGCTCCATAAGCAGGATGCCGTCGTACTTCTCGCGGGGGATCTGAAACTCGCACGTTGCCCGCCCCCGGATAGCGATCGCCAAGATCACCGCCTCGGGGTCGCTCTCCAAATCCGTGACCAGAGCATACCGGGCCTCGGGGTGCTCGGCGAGCATCGCCAGCAGTCGTTGACGGCGGGCTTCGGCCTCTGCTGCGCCTGCCCCAAGGTTGTCGGGTTCGTCTAGCGCAATCGTGGGGGCTGCGGCCGGGATATATGGCGATTGCTGCAGGTCTGAAATGACCGTCACCCGCTCCTCTAATGCCGCTTGTTGCGTGTTGCGGGCGCTAGGACGCGCAACTTGCAACAACGCCTGTTGCGCAGTGTGCGTGTGTTGCGCAACAACCTTGCACGGCTGCACGGAGTTTTGTTGCGTGTTGCACATGCTAGGGTTTGCAACATGCAACAGTCTTTTGAGTCTGCTCATCGCAGACCCCCAGCCCCTTGCTCCCTTGCGCTATTGAGTGCGCGAGAAACGGTTGAACGGTTGCATCCAAGCTCAGCCGCAATCTCGGTTTGGGTCATATCGGGCGCTTCGGCGTGCAGCGCCAGAACGCGCTCCGACATCCCCAGCTCGGCAGCCTTCCACGCCCACGCCTGCCTGCCCTGCTCATCCTTGGTAAGCGCGGCCTCCAGGTTGCGTGCGTCCTCGCCGCTCAGGTGCCGGGCCTTCTCAAACTCGACCGTGAACGCTGCGCCCTTTTCGGCTTCATAGTCCTTGGTGTGGTCGAGCTTGATAACCACGTCCATCACGTCCTCTTTTTTGCTAGTGCCGCGCTGTGTTTTCCCCTTGCCGTCGTGATGCACGAACAAAACGGCCTTGCCTTGCCGACGTAACGCAAGCGCCCAATCTGCAACTGGAACCCAGCTTTCGGCGTCATTCTCAGCGCCAGAACGCATAAGGCTGGACAGGTTGTCTACCACGATCAGGTCGGTGTCGGCGATGTGCAGCGCAAGTGCCGCTTGACCCTCCAATGACGATAGGTCAGGCAGCGGCAGGTGTTGCGCATCGGGAGTGATGATGCGGAAATAACCCTCGGGCGGTTCGTTCTCATCTGGCGTGGATTCCACAATTGCAGCAACCCTTGCCTTGATCGCTGCGCCTGCCATCTCACCGTCAATGTAGACAACGCGCCAAGGTTTCTCGGCCTTCCACTTCAGGAACTTCCCGCCACCGGCTACCGCGTAGGCGACGCCGAGCGCGAAGTGAGTCTTTCCAACTCCGCGCCATGCGTGAACCATCGAGAGATGCTGCTTGCACAACCACGGCGCGAGCAACGGTTCCATCGGCGGGAACTGGCGCATCAGTAGCTCATCAATGTTGAGCGCCACGATTCGACCGCGCACAGGCCCGGACCCGCCGACTGGCTGCACCGATGCACGCGCCTTCTCGATAACAAGCGCCGCCATCAGGGGAAGATTGATCTGCTTACCGTCTGTTGCTGCGTCCTCGATCATGCTGGCCAAGTCCAGTGAGCCGCGCAGTAGGTTAGGCGGTATCGTTGATACGCTCGCGCCCATGCCGCGTAACCTGCGTTCGGCGTGTATCTCCTGCCCTGGTTTTGCTGCGGACGGCGCGAGGATCACGGGTCTCCCACGCACCGCCTCGGGTGTCGTGGCGTCGAGCAGTACGGCCTCGGCGCCCTCGCGCTCGATCAGGTTGACAGTGTGATGCGTTAGGCCAACCCACAAGGGAACAACGCTCTCTGATGATGCTGGCGCATTCATGCCGCGCACTTCCTGCCGCGTTGCTGATCGCGTAGCCACTGGAAAAATTCTGTTTCGGAGATGAGCACCTTGCGACCGCAACGAAGAACCGCGCCGGCCTCGGCAAGTCCGTTTCCAGAAACAATTTCGCCCTTGGAATTTTTCCTCTCAGCGGCGTGCAATATCAACGAGCGCAGCGCTGGTGGACTCCAGGCAATATGCTTCGAAGCGAATTGACCAACCGTGAGCAAGATAGGTGGTGCGGAATCTGGTGCGGCAGTCTGTTGCATGGGCATCCTCTCAACTGTCGAGTGATGCCTAGACTATGGAGCCGGTCGCGAGTCTCCGCTAGCGCATAAAAGGGACTAGCGCGTGTTCCTTTATTGCTCCCGTCGCCGGGCGCGTCGAACCTTACGAGGGCGTGCAACGCAGGTCGAGGAACAGGCGTGGGAGTTCCCGATACCCCTTGCGAATGATTCGGGCAGCTTGCAGCGCCGTCTCCACAAATTTCAACTCCCGCTGCTCCCATTCAGGGGGACTCTGAAAAGCTACTCGCCGCTTACGCTCAGTTCGTTGCCCCTTGTAGTTCTCGCGGAAGATACGCCGGAGCCGGCGAATCACTTCCGTTAGTGCGGTGTTCTTCTTGGCGCCCTTGCTCGGCTTTCCCTTGAAATTCCCGATTACAGCCTTTGAAACCTCAGCCAATTCTAAAAGCTTCGCCGCGATATCGTTCGGGTCCACGTCCCGCCTGGATAGCTCGTCGCTGAAGTACTCGCCCATATCAAACAATGTCTCTGATAGCTTCCGTGCATGGCTTTCAATTGGCCTGAATGCATTAACGTAGTGCGTTGGCCGTGGAGGGTGGTCAAGGTGTTGCGCACCGCCGGTCGTTTGCTCCAGTCTAAAGGGATGAACGTAACCCGCTGGCGGTGGAGCATCGTGCTGCGCACCGCCGGTGTAAATCCCAAGCGTTCGCTCTACGTCATCAACTACTTCTCCGATATTCGGACTTTCGCCTAGTTCGAGCAGCTCAACTAGCTGCCTTCTTACCGAATCGGGGAGTGAATGCGGGTACGCTAGGAACCTTCGTGCGGCTTTGTTCGGCTTTGCTCGCGGCATTGCTACGCCCCTTCACGCCCTTTAATCGGGAACTCCGCTGGTCTGGCTAGGCGGCGTTTTCTTCTTCTGCGCCCTGATCCAATCCAGCACAAGCAATGTCCCGAACAAGAAGGCCCAGAACACGACGGCCGTTAGCAGGAAGGCCACGCCATCTGACGTGGCTCCGTAGGTAAGCTGCCACGTGAGAGCCGCGAGCAGACAAGCCGCCAGTAGCGCCACTAGAAGAACGCCCAGGCTGATGGTTCCTTTTATGAAATCGGGACCCCTGCTTAGCCACAGCGCCTTAATCAATGTCCCAGCGGATTGGTTTGCTGTCTTGCTGCTTCGTGCTGCATGTTCCCTTTCCGTGTCGTCTTGACGGAGCCGAATACTAGTCGGCGAAGCGGTCGGGTCGAGTGGTGAGGGTTTTTTGTGACCGCGCTTTTCATCCCAATATACGACGCCCCAGATCAACGCTGCTATGCCCGCGATAACCCCGCTCGCAATTGGTTCCGTGAAAGCGAAGTAAACTGCGACGGCGAGGACGGCCAAGGCCACAGCAATAGCAACCGCGATCAGGGCTAACCCCAATATCACATCGAAAAACATCAAAATCAGCACGGCAAGGACGATCCCAAGCGCGATTTCAATAATCAATGGGCGTCACTCCGCTAGTTGTGCAATCTCTTCCGGTGTCCAGACGTGTCTCTACGCATTGAAATACTTCCTCGTCATGCGCTCGATAACCGCCCCGGTGTGCTGGTCGGACAGGTGCGCGTAACGCTTCACCATTTGCAGCGTCCGGTGCCCGAGCACTGCGGCAATCTCCGGAACAGTAGCCCCGCTCATTGCAAGGTAGCTTGCTGCGGTGTGCCTCAGGTCATGGAAGCGGAAGTTCTCAACCTTCGCGGTGTCGAGTGCCACATACCAAGCCGGGTCGAACCAAACCGGCCTTTTCCCCGGACTCGGGAATACCATATCGCTATCCAGCCGCCGCACTCTGCCATGCTGGCGCAGCAGCGCGGCTACTTCCGGCACAATGGGCACGGATCGCCGGTCGCCGTTCTTGGTGTGGTGAATAACAGCCACGCCCCGCTCAAGGTCCACGTCCGACCAGCGCAACCCGAGCAGTTCGCCCCGGCGCATTCCAGTCGTGATTGCAAACAGCACAATTAGGTAAAGCTCGGGCAGTTCGGACTTGCGGCAGGCGTCTAGCAGCCGTTTCCGTTCCTCGTCGGAGAGGTAACGCACCCGGCCCTGTGACTCCTGCTCCTTCGCCACGCGCCGCAGGGGGTTGTCATGCAGCCAGTGCCACTCGCGCACCGCATCGGAGAATGCCTTGCTGAGGGCGCTCAGGAAGCGGTTAGCCGTTGCCGGGGAACGGTGTCGGGGGGTTTCCTTGGTGCCGGTGTTCTCGCGCAGCAGCCGGTCCCGATACTCGGCAATGAGCGCCGGGGTGCATTGGTCGAGGGTGTAGTCCCCGAGCTTCTTCTTCCACCAGCCGAGCAGAAGCTTCTGACGGCCGTAGTCGTGAGGGCGCTTGGATTTGATTGCTTCTAGCTGGCGGTCCACCAGGTCGGCCAAGGTGCGCCGCCTGGCCTCATGGGTCGGGAAGTATCTGCCGTCACGGATCGCGGCCTCGGTTTGCTGCACCCACTTCCGGCCATCCGTGCGCCGCTCGAAGTTCGCTGATACCGGCGGATGCCCCCGCAAGCGCACCTGCACCCGGTAGCGCGTCCCGCCTTTGGTTTCCACTTTCTGAATCGTTGCCATTTGCGGCCCTCCACGGTGAATTTCTGCCGTGAAGTGTGCCAAAAGTGTGCCATAAAGGCAAATCGAGGATGGAAGCTATTACATAACTACTTGATTCTTATAGTGGGTCTGGTTGGATTCGAACCAACGACCAAGGGATTATGAGTCCCCTGCTCTAACCAGCTGAGCTACAGACCCGCGCGCGCTATTTTACGGGGTTGGTCGGCCCTTGTCCGTTCACGCGATGACGTGCACGATAACGAAATGCGGCTCCTGACTCGACCGCAAGAAGACTCATGGACCATACGTCTGTAGAAAAAATCGGCGACTGGATCGGCAGGACGGAAAGCCGCGCCGACGTCATTACCGCATGGCCCATAGCCGCGCTCAATGCGGCGCTCGACTACGAGGCGGCGGAGCCCGCGCCGGGGGACGCCGTGCCGCCCGGCTGGCACTGGCTGTATTTTCTGGAGGCGACGCGCGCGGGCGAGCTCGGCCACGACGGCCACGCGCGGCGAGGCGGGTTCCTGCCACCCGTCGCGCTGCCCCGCCGCATGTGGGCGGGCGGCCGCATCGAGTTCAGGCAGCCGCTGCGCATCGGGGACCGGGTGCGGCGGGACTCGACCCTATTGAGCGTCGAGCACAAGCAGGGCCGCAGCGGCGACCTGGTGTTCGTCACGGTGCGCCACGAAGTCACTGTCGATGGAACGGTCGCCATCAGCGAGGAGCACGACATCGTCTACCGCGAAGCCGCGCGGCCAGGCGAAAAGCCAATTGCAGGCAAGCCCGCGCCCGCCCGCGCCGTCTGGCAACGCGCGCTTACTGCGGACCCGGTGCTGCTGTTTCGCTATTCGGCCCTGATCTTCAACGGCCACCGCATCCACTACGACCTGGATTATGCGCGGCAGGAAGAGCACTACCCCGGCCTGATCGTGCACGGGCCGCTGCAGACCACGCTGCTGCTCGATCTGTGCCGGCACCACGCTTCCCGCCCGGTGCGGCGACTGGAGTACCGGGCGCTGCGCCCGCTGTTCCACACCGAGCGCTTCACGGTGAACGGAAACCCTGCCGCCGACGGATCGACCGCGGAACTATGGACCGCAAACTCCGCCGGCCTCATCGCCATGACAGGCACGGCGCAGTTCTGAGCAGGAATTTGCCGGGCTACGCCCGACAAATTCCTTAATTAGGATGCTGCAGAATAAAGGACCAACTCATTAAAGTTAGCCGGCTACGAAGCATGCCATGGCCGATAACGCCGCATCGCGCGACGGCCTCCCGGCAAGCATGATTCCGGCTAACTTTCCTGGTCGAGGAAGCTGCGCAGCCGCTCGGAGCGCGAGGGATGGCGAAGTTTCCGCAGCGCCTTCGCCTCGATCTGGCGGATGCGCTCGCGGGTGACGTCGAACTGCTTGCCGACCTCTTCCAGCGTGTGGTCGGTGTTCATCTCGATGCCGAAGCGCATCCTCAGCACCTTGGCCTCGCGCGGGGTGAGGGTGTCCAGCACGTCCTTGGTGACGCCGCGCAGGCTGGCATAGACCGCTGCCTCGTTCGGCGCGACGGTGGACTGGTCCTCGATGAAATCGCCGAGGTGGGAGTCGTCGTCGTCGCCGATCGGCGTCTCCATCGAGATCGGCTCCTTGGAAATCTTGAGGATCTTGCGGATCTTGTCCTCCGGCATCTCCATCTTCTCGGCCAGCAGCGCCGGGTCGGGCTCCTGCCCGGTCTCCTGCAGGATCTGGCGCGAGATGCGGTTCATCTTGTTGATGGTCTCGATCATGTGCACCGGGATGCGGATCGTCCTGGCCTGGTCCGCGATCGAGCGCGTGATCGCCTGGCGGATCCACCACGTGGCGTAGGTCGAGAACTTGTAGCCGCGGCGGTACTCGAACTTGTCCACCGCCTTCATCAGGCCGATGTTGCCCTCCTGAATGAGGTCGAGGAACTGCAGGCCGCGGTTGGTGTACTTTTTGGCGATCGAGATCACGAGGCGCAGGTTGGCTTCCGTCATCTCGCGCTTTGCCCGGCGTGCCTTCGCTTCGCCGGTGGACATCTGGCGGCTGATCTCTTTCAGTTCCTTGATGGGAATGCCGACGCGGTCCTGCAGGGAGAGCAGCTTCTGCTGCTTCTCGACGATCGCCGGCTCGAAGCGCTCGATCGCCTCGCTCCACGGGCGGCGCGCCTCGATCTCGCCCTTGATCCAGCGTAGATTGTTTTCCTTGCCCGGGAATTCCTTGATGAAATGCGGGCGCAGCATGCCGGACTTTTCCACGCACAGATGCATGATGCTGCGCTCGTAACTGCGCACTTCCTCCACCAGCCGCCGCACCGATTCGCACAGCGCCTCGATCTGCTTGGCGCCGAAGCGGATCTTCATCAGCTCGTTGGTGATGGCGTCGCGCGACTGCAGGTAAGCGCGGCTGCGCGAGCCGTTGCGCCCGAGGGCGCGGATCATGCGGGCGTAGAGCGAGCGGATCACGGCAACGCGCCTGAGCGAGTCGGCCTTGAGCTTCAGCTGGTCGGCGGTCTGCACGGCGGCGCCTTCCTCATCCTCCTCCTCGGCGGCCTCGAGCTCCTCTTCGATCTCCTCTTCCTCCTCGACGACTTCCTTGATCGGCTCGCCCTTGGCATGGGGGTCGATCAGTCCGTCGATCACCTCGTCGACGCGGATCTCGTCCTTCTCGATCTTCTCGGCCAGCGCA
The DNA here is from genome assembly GCA_964498105.1 of uncultured Streptomycetaceae bacterium. Taxonomy (GTDB): domain Bacteria; phylum Pseudomonadota; class Gammaproteobacteria; order Burkholderiales; family SG8-41; genus SG8-41. The sequence goes on along the minus strand of CAZCGD010000411.1, from coordinate 842 downwards.
AGGATCTCGGCGATCGTCGTCGGGCAGGCGGAGATCGCCTGGATCATGTGGCGCAGCCCGTCCTCGATGCGCTTGGCGATTTCGATCTCGCCCTCGCGCGTCAACAGCTCCACCGATCCCATCTCGCGCATGTACATGCGCACCGGGTCGGTGGTGCGGCCGAACTCGGAGTCCACGGTGGAGAGCGCTGCCTCCGCTTCCTCGACCGCTTCCTCGTCGGCGACCGCTGGCGTTGTTTCTGCCATCAGCAGCGTTTCGGCATCCGGCGCTTCGTCGTAGACCTGGATGCCCATGTCGTTGATCATGCTGATCACGTTCTCGATCAGCTCGGCGTCCAGCATGTCGTCCGGCAGGTGGTCGTTGATCTCGGCGTAGGTGAGGTAGCTCCGCTCCTTGCCGAGCACGATGAGGTTCTTCAGCCGCGTGCGCCGCGCCTCGGCATCGGCCGGGGACAGCTCGCGACGCTCGAATTCCTTGACCAGCGCCCGTTCCCTGGCGGTGAGGCCGCGCGTGGAGCGCTTGCCTCCGGTTTTCGCCTTGGCCTTGGCAATGCGTTCGTCGAGCAGCGCTTTCTTCAGCGCCGCCTTGTCCATCTTCTGCGCCACCTTGCCCGGCTTGGCCGCCGCCGCGGCACCCTTGGGCAGCGGCTGCCTGGCGGCTTGCAGGTCCTTCGCGGCCGGCCTGGCTTTCAGGGCAACCCTGGCGCGTGCCGCGACCGGTTTTGCCTTGGGCCTGGCCGCCGCCTTCGCCTTGGCAGGAATTTTCTTGCGCGCCCCGGTTTTTGCCCTGGATTTCGATTTCGTGGATTTCGTGGATTTCGCCATTTCGCCGTTCCCGCCCGT
>CAZCGD010000410.1:0-5515 GCA_964498105.1 uncultured Streptomycetaceae bacterium | reverse complement strand
CAGCCGGAAATCGGCGTCGCCGCGCGGCAACGGCAGCGCGTAGGGCTCGATGGAGAAATCCTCTTCGAGCAGCTTGAACGTGCCCTGCGCCGTACCGGCCAGCACGAGGCCGATCAGCACGATGCGATCCGACGCGAAACCGTCAACCTTGCGCTGGTCCAGCAGCTGCAGTCCGGCAGCGCGCGTCTTGACGGTGACGACGTCCGCCTTGATCGAGCGGCGCGCCAGCGTTTCCCGCAGCACCTTCTCCGTGGTGGTGCCGGTGATGACCGCGATGCGCTTGCCGCCGAAGTCCGTCAGTCGGCCGGCTTCCGCATCGGCCCGGGTCATGATGCTGCCGCCGTCCACGAAGGTGACAAGGCTGAAATCCACGTCCGCCTGGCGGGACAGCGTCCAGGTCGTCGTGCTGCACTCGATGTCCACGCGCCCGCTCTTAACCGCCTGGAGGCGGTCCTGTATCGTCACCGGCACCCAGCGCGTCTCGAGACTGGCGAGCTTCAACTGCGCGCGGATGCCGCTCGCGACGGCGCGGCACAGGTCCACTGAGTAGCCCTGCGGCTGCTTGCCGGCATCCGTGAAGGAAAACGGCGCCGAGCCTTCGACGTAGCCCATGGTAATGACGCCGGTCTTGCGGATCTTGTCGAGAGTCCCGCTCTGCGCCGCGGCGGGCGCAGCCAACACGAGCAACGCAAGTAACAACGGCAACTTGTATTTCATGCAATCCCTCTCATTGTGGTGTCCGAGACTCGAGCACGGCCGCCATTTTACGCGGTATCTCGCGCCGGCGGCGGTCCCCATGATACGCTGGCGCGGTAGCCAGCATCATTCATGCCGGCACGAAAAGGGAGACGCGCATGAAGGACCAGAGAGGCATCACAATCCATTTCAACGACGGCAGCAAGCTGTCGCTCGATTTTCCCAGGCAATCGCCAAACGAACACGCCGCGGCCCTCAAGCTCGACGACGTGTTGAAGCAGCGCTACATGCTGTTCGAGGCGGACAGCTCGCTGCTGATGATTCCCTTCGAGAACGTTCGCTACGTGCAGATGTATCCAGCGCCGGAGTCGGTGATGGGGCACACCTATATCAAGGGAGCAAGCGTCACGGGATAGCGGTCGCCCCCGCCGTTCCCACGTCACTTCGCTTTCTGCTTAACCCCCGGCGTCTTGAACTGCCACTCGCCTTTCGCGCCCTTGCACAGGGTGTAGAGGCCGCGCTGGAAGCGGTCGTGAGCGTCGGATTCGATGGTCACTTCGCGGCACGGCCGCTGGCCGTCGGTGAAGCTCTTTTGCGGTGTAACTTTGCTCACGAAGCGCGTCTTCGCCGCCTTCCATTCCACGGTGGTGCCGTCGGGCGTCTGATCCAGCGTTTTCACGACAAACGCCCGGAATGCCTTCAGCTCCGCGTCGTTCAAACGCGTGATCGGCGCATCCTTGAAGCCGCTCATGTTGAGCGCTGATGCCGGGCCCATCACGACTAGCAACGCCAACGGCAGAAATATCCTTTTCATAGGCGCGATCCTTTCTGTGCCCCGGCATTATCACCCGCTTTGATAAACCGCACCATCATTCACGCCATTACTTGCGGTCCGGCGGCTGCGCTTCCCGGCCGCCATCCAGCGGCGCGATCAGCTTTCCCGGCAACTTCAGCGTGCGCTCGAAGATTCCCAGCAACTCGGAGGTAATGGCGCGCGGGCCGAGCGGCAAAACGAGCGGGTCGCGTATGTCGCCACTGACTCCGACGGGCAGGCTGGTAAGGCTGCCGCCGATGATATAGCCGAGAATCGGCAGCTTGCGCACGAGTTCGTCCACGCGGCTGAAGGGCGCGACCAGCACCGACAGCTGGCTCTGGTAATCGACAACGGAAACCCAGCCGGTCGCCACCAACCCTACCGCGTCGCTGCGGAAGGCGCTCTCCTTGACAATGAACCTGCCATTCTCGAAATGTCCCGAGACCGAGATCGTGCGGTAAGGAAATCCCTCGTTGCCGAGCTTCGGGCCGCCTTTTTCCAGCACCGCCGCGACGTTCGTCATGGAAAGGATGTTGCCGAGCAGGGCGAATTTCATCACCTTGCCGTCGCGCGATTCAGCCGTAACCGTTCCCTTGAGGTTGCGCACAAGATTCGGAATCGTGCCCTGCGCGCTGATTTCGGCCTTAAGGTCGAAATCGCCGGTGATCAGCACGCCCTGGTCGGTCAGGCAGTGGGCCGCCTGCTCCAGCTGCTGCTTCTGCGCCGTGATGCGCGCCGAGGCGGCAATCCCCTGGGGCGTGGCCTCGATCGTCATCGGATGCGAGATTCCGCACAGTTGCGCCTGGGTCAGGTCGAAGCGCGCACGCCGCTCCTCCAGCGCCAGCGTCGCCGCGACGGGCGCAAACTTGAGGCGGCCCGACTGGATGTATTCCGAGCGAACCGCGATGCGCCCCGTCACCGGCAGCGGCCAGAACCGCGATGCCGCGTCCCTGCCGTCCGCGGCCGGCGCGGGTTTCCCGTCCGCGCCGGTCTTGTCCTCGCGCGGCAGCAGCGCGTCCAGATTGATGCCGGGCGAATCGAGTTGCGCGTCGATGACCGGGCCGCTCGCGCTGCGCCTCAGTTCACCCCGCAGCGTAGCACGCTGCCCCGCCCAGTCCACCGTGGCTTCGCGCACGTGCAGTGCGGTCTCGTCGCTCGCCAGGTCGATACGTTCTATCTTCACCGGCAGGCCGATCAGCCACGCGAGATCGAGCGCCTCGCCCTTCAGATGGCCATCGGCCGACATGCGCTGGGGATGCTCGCGGTCAATGGTGAAGCGCAAGTCTCCGGCGACGGCGCCCGAAGGCACTGTCGCGCTCTTCAGCATGGCCGCGATGCTCGTGCTGTCCAGCGAGCCGGAGAACCTGCCTTCCAGCAGACCACCCCGGGCAAGGATCGCGACCGCAGCATCGCTACGTTCATCCTTGATTGCTGCGCGCCGGATGGCGAGCGCCTCCGGCGTCCAGCCGAGCTCGACCCCAACTTCCGGACCTGCGCCGAACCGCGCCGTCGCCTGCACATCCAACGCCCGATCCGGGCCCCACGTGACGCGTTGCGCCGTGACTCGAATCGGGGCCTTGAGTTCCAGGTGTGACGGCGCTTTTGCAACCTGCCAGATCCAAGCCAGCACTTTCTCACCCACCACCCCTTCCGGCATGGCGGCCGTCGCCTGCAAACGCTCCGTGCGGTAGTCGCTAACGGTAGCCGACACGAGCGCCTGCGCGTCGAGCATCGAGAGCGCGGCGTGGGTGATCTTCAGGTTTTCGGGACCCACTTCGATCGATCCTCCGGCCAGCCCCACGGTGCCCGGCAAGTCGCGCAATCCGACCGCGGCATCCGACTTCAGGACGTCCACCCCCGCGCTCCAAGTCCCGCCGCCGATGGCAAACCTGGCGTTGCCCTGCGCACGTCCGCTGATTGACTGGATGACGGCAAGCGCTTCACGATTCTGCGCCGGCAGCGCACCGCGGACGGTGTCCAGCGTCTTCGCGAGATCGACGTCAAAGCCTGCACTGCCGGCGACCGCATCGTCCCTGTAGGTATAGTGCAGCGCTGAAAGCAGCACCTCCCCCGCCGGCACCGACAGCGCGACGCGCTCCACCTTCACGCCTTTCGGATTGATCTCGACTGCACCGCTGCGGACTCGCACCGGGCCGGGAAAATCGCGCACCTCCATTGAGGAATCCGATTTCAGGACGTCCACGCCGACGCTCCATCCGGAACGCCCGGAACCCAACCGCACGCGGCCCTGCGCCCGTCCCGTGATCGGCTGCAACCGGGCCAGTACCGCGCCTGCCCTTTCGGGAACGAGACGCTGCGTGGCGTCCATCCCCTGCGCCAGGTCGAGATCGAAGTCGACGCCACCGGATATAGCGCCGCCTTCTACCTCGTATCGAAGCTTTCCCCCGAAGAGCCGGCTCGCACCGAGCCGAACTTCTTCCAGCCTGATCTCCATTTCCTGAGCGCTGGCGGTGAGCTTGCCCTTTGCCTCGACACCCGCAACCTGCACGCGGTCGGCGGCACGCAAAACGTCGACCGCGGCGGCACCCAAGTTGAAATCGCATTCGAGCGCGGTCTGCGCATCGGTCCGCGCTTGCGCGCGCAGGCTCGCAGCGGCAACCGCGAAGCGGATGGGCGCCTTACCGAGAAACTGGTCCAGCCAGTCTTGCGGCTTCAAGCCGTCCACTTCGACGGCCGCCGTCCCGGACAGGTCGGCAAACTTGATGTGTGCGGAAAGCGTCGAACGGTTCCAGTACTGGCTCGCCGTCACCACCTCGAGGTCCACGCCTGCGTGCCCGGTGCGCGCGCGAACGGACAAATCGTGAAGCTCGATCAGTGGCAGGCCCGGCACCAGTACCTCCACGCGGGCGTTCTCGATCGCCAGGACCGTGTCCGGCGCAAACTTGCGAACCATACCTGCGATTGCTTCCGCGAGCGACCGGTAGAGCGCTACCGGATCCGTGCCGGCGGCTTTCGGGCCCTCCTTTACCGCGGCGGGCGCGGCAGGCGCGATGTTCACGCGAATCTCCGGCCGCACGACGCTGATCGACGCGATGTCGACCTGGCCGCGCAGCAATGGCCAGAACAGCACATGCACCTCGATTTGCTCCGCGCGCACGCTCGCCGTGTCCGGAATACTCACTCGTGCCTGGCGCAGGATGCCATGCGGCGCGGGCAGGATGCGGACGCTGAGCGTTTCCCAGGCGACTTCGCCACCTACCGCCTGCGACAGCCTGCTCTGGATCTGTGACCTGACGGGGGGACTATCGAGATACGCGGGAAGGAACACCGCTGCCGCGGCGACCACCACGATAAGCGCGGCGCCGAGATACGCGAAATAGCGGATCGCCCTGCCCCAGCGCCAGCCTTTGAGAAAATTTCCCACGGCGACCCGATAATCAACGCAGTTCGTACCAGACCCCACGCCCGCTGCCGTGCTGGTTCAGGTATCCGCGTTCGACCAGGGCGCGGAAATGCTGCTTGAGCGTGTTGCGATTTGCACCGGTGAGCTTGATGGCCTCACCGATGGTGACGCGCCCGTGCTCGCGAGCGAACTCGACGATCTGCAGCGAGCATTCTGGTAGCGAGGCCAGCACCCGTTTTTCGCGCTCAACCTTCTTCTCCAGCCGCCTGACCTGTTCAGCGAGCGACCGCAGGAAGAACACCAGCCACGGTTGCCAGTTCGGGGCGTCGGTACGGATCGTTCCCTGGGTTTGCCGCAGCGCCAGGTAGTAGGCCTCCTTATTCTCCTCGATCACGCTCTCCAGCGAGCTGTAGGGCACATAGGCATAGCCCGCCTGCAAGAGCAGCAGCGTGGTGAGCGCCCGGGAGAGTCGACCATTGCCATCCTGGAACGGGTGGATCTCCAGAAACACCACGATGGCGAGCGCGATGATCAGCAGAAGATGCAGGCGTCCCGCTTCGCGTTCCTCCTGAACCCAGGTGACCAGTTCCGTCATCAGTCGGGGCGTGTCGAAGGGCGCGGCCGTCTGGAACACGACACCG
>CAZCGD010000409.1:0-2233 GCA_964498105.1 uncultured Streptomycetaceae bacterium | reverse complement strand
GAATCTCTTCTACGACAAGAGTGACCAGCGCGGACTTGCGCTGTCGACCATGGGGTATCAGTTTCTGGCGGGTATTCTCGTCCACGCCCGGGCGCTCACGGCGATCTGCGCGCCGACGGTCAATTCGTACAAGCGGCTGGTGGTGGGCCGCTCGCTCTCCGGAGCGACCTGGGCGCCGGCCTACATTGCCTACGGTGACAACAATCGCACAGCCTGCGTGCGCATCCCGGGCGGGCGCCTCGAGATGCGCTTGCCAGACGGAGCCATCAATCCATATCTGGCGGGCGCCGCGATTCTCGCCGCAGGCCTCGATGGCATCGAGCGCAGGCTCGATCCGGGCGAGCCGCTCAATGAAAATCTCTATGAGATGTCGTCGAAGGAATTGAAGCGCCGCAAGATCGGGTTGCTGCCGCAGAGTCTTGCGGAGGCAATTGACGCGCTCGAGGCGGACGAGGTCGTCAAGGCAGGACTGGGCGCCGATCTTGCCAATGAATTCATCAGCATCAAGCGCATGGAGTGGATCGAGTACTCACGCCATGTAAGCGAGTGGGAAACCTCCCGCTACATTGAAATGTTCTAGTCGACAAGGACAGGGGGACGTCCATGTGTGGAATCGTCGGTCTGCTCGTGAAGAAGCCCGCATTGCGCAGGCACCTCGGCGAGTGGATGGTGCCGATGCTCATCGGCATGACGGAGCGGGGCCCCGACTCATCGGGCATGGCGGTGTTTACCGAGCCGGTGGGGGAGAAACAGCGCAAGCTGAGTCTCTACTGCGCGGATCCGGAATTCGACTGGCGGGGATTCGAGGACGCCGTGACCACGCAATTCGAGGGCGTCGCGCTCAGGGTCGAGGCGAATCACGGTGTGCTGACGACAGCGTCGCCGCCCGCGGATGTGCGTCGCTGGATCGCCGCACGGCACCCGCTGGTGCACGTGCTGAGCGTGGGCCGCTCGATCGACCTCTACAAGGACGTGGGCCTGCCCGTTGAGGTGGCGGAGCGCTATCATTTCGGCGAATTTCGCGGCACCCATCTCGTCGGGCACACGCGCATGGCCACGGAAAGCGCGGTGACGCCGGAGAACGCGCATCCGTACACGGCGGGCGAGGACTGGTGCCTGGTCCACAACGGTTCGCTCGCGAATCCCGGGAGCCTCAAGCGCAAGCTGGAGAAACTCGGCGAGCAGTTTGTGAGCGATTGCGACACGGAAGGTGCGTGCCGCTACATCCATTGGCGGCTCGAGCAAGGCGATACGCTCGAACAGGCGCTGCATCAATCCTTTGAGGACTTCGACGGGTTTTTCACGTTTCTGATGGGAACCCGCGACAAGCTCGCGCTGGTGCGCGACCCGTTCGCCTGCAAGCCGGCGGTGGTCGCGGAGACCGATGACTACGTCGCGATTTCGTCCGAATTCCGCTCGCTCGCGCACTTGCCAAACATCCGCAATGCCAACGTGTTCGAGCCGAAGCCCGCGGAGGTGTACTCATGGTCCGTGTGACGCGCGAGAGTGCGCCCGCGCCGGTAAAGTTTGACCTGACGAAGCAATCGGTAAGCGAGCTCAATCAATTTCTTCATGGTGACCTCACGCACGTTGCGACGGTACGCGTCGAGAACCCGGACGGCGCGCACAGTATCGCGGTTGCCATCGATGCCCCGGTGCGGATCGAGATCGCCGGGCACGCGGGTTACTACGCAGCGGCAATGAACCAGCAGGCGACCGTTGTGATCGAGGGCAACGCAGGCCCCGGGGTTGCCGAAAACATGATGTCGGGGCGCGTCGAGGTTGCCGGCTTTGCAAGTGGTGGCGCGGGCGCGTCGGCCCACGGGGGTCTTCTGGTGATTCGCGGCGACGCGGGCCTCCGGTGCGGCATTTCACTCAAGGGCGGCGATATCGTGGTCGGCGGCGACGTCGGCAGCTTCTCCGCGTTCATGGCACAGGCGGGGCGAATCGTCATCTGCGGCAACGCGGCCGAAGGCCTTGGTGACTCCATTTACGAGGCCATCCTGTATGTCCGGGGCGACATTCGTTCACTCGGGGCCGATGCGGTGGTGCAAGCGATGACCTCTGACGATATTTCGGCGGTGACCAGCCTGCTTGCCGCAGCGGGCATTAATGCCTCGGCCCGCGAGTTCAAGCGCGTCGGTTCGGCCCGCAAGCTCTATCACTGGAACGCGGACGCCAATCAGGAATACTGAAGTCTTCAGACTGGAGAGGCCATGGCTACTCGACCCGT
>CAZCGD010000408.1:0-8100 GCA_964498105.1 uncultured Streptomycetaceae bacterium | reverse complement strand
GGCCTTCGGTGCGCTGTTACGCGACGCGCCAAATGCAACGGTGTCGGTTACCGTGGCGGCGGACTCGTTGCTGGTGCCCGCCTTACGCAACGGACAAGTGGATCTGAGCGTGGCGAACCTCGCTACCCCGCCGCACGAGGCCATCATCCAGGAGCGCCTGTACGAAGACGCGTTTGTCGTCTACGCCTCCGCCGATCATCGGCTGGCGAGGCTTCAGCGGGTAGAGATCGCCGATCTCGCGCAGGAAGGCTGGGCGCTTGCGACAGTCGACGGTGCTCTATTCAAATGGATGCATCGAATGTTTGAAGACAACAGCCTCGCTCCTCCCCATGTCACCCTGGTGGGCGGCCCGATGCAGATCAGGCTTGAGGCGATCGGGTCATCCCATTTGTTGGGTATTGCTCCGAGACGGGTCGTGCGCCAGGTTGCTGACCGCCTGCGGTTGGCGGAAATTCCAGTCAGGGGGCTGGTGTGGATCCGTCAGGTCGGTGTCGGCTATCGCAAGGACGCTTATCTGTCACCCGTGGCCCGGCGGTTCATCGAGGTACTGAAGGTGACGGCCAAGGAGATCGCCAAATAGCCGGATTGGCAGTTCGGCTATCATTCTCGGACTTCCCCGTACCCCGCGCGTCCGTATAGACGCGGGGGTTGCTTCCTGTAACTTGATGACCACCCTTAACGGAGCGGCTGCATGAGCGAACAGGCGATTAGCGTAGAGAAACTTCAAGAACTCATCTCCCGCGGGCCGTTCAACCGCTGGCTCAACTTTACCGTGTTGAAGTCTGATGCGGACGGCATCGAGGTGAAGGCAACGTGGCGCGAGGAATGGGTGGTGAACCCCGAGCGCCGCTACACGCACGGCGGCATCCTCGCCGCGATTGTCGACACCGTCGCCGATTACGCAATCGCCGCGCAACTCGGGCGGCCGGTGCCGACCATTGACGTCCGCGTGGACTACCATAAGGCGGCAATGCCGGGCGATCTCATCGCCAAAGCACGCGTGGTGCGCATGGGCAGCCAGTACTCGACGGCCGAGGCCTACCTCTACGACAAGGACGGGGCGCTGGTGGCCAGCGGGCGCGGGACGTACTTTACGGCACCGCCCAAGTAGGTGAATCGTGACGTGATGATGCGTGACGTGATGGTGCGTGACGTGATGGTGCGTGACGTGATGGTGCGTGACATGATGATGCGTGACGTGAAACGGCGTGGCCTGTGTTGCGACTCACGAATCACGAATCACGACTCACGAATCACGCTTCAATAAATATGCCAAAAGTTCTCGAAGAAGGCATCCACGTCGTAACCCCGCCGCGCAAGTGGCGCGTGGACCTTGTCGTCCAGCGCTTCCTGCTGGTCGTGTTGATCGTCGCGATCTGGTGGATCGTGTCGCTGCCGCTGCCGCACTTCATCATGCCCGGCCCGCCGCGGGTGATGCAGGCGCTCGCCATGATTTCCGGCAACGGCGACCTGTGGCACAACCTCGCGATCACACTGGGCCGGGTCTGCGCCGGATTTCTCCTCGCGACTCTCATCGGGCTGCCGTTCGGCATCCTGCTCGGCGCGAGCCGCCGGATGGGCGACTTTTTCGAGCCCATCATCCCCGTGATGAACACCGTGTCCTCGGCGATCTGGGCCATCTTCGCCATCATCTGGTTCGGGGTCTCCAACGCGACCACGATCTTCGTCGTGTTCATGACTGCGATGCCGTTGATCGTCACCAACGTCTGGCAGGGCACGCGCGCCGTCAACGCAGACTTCATCGAACTGGCACAGACCCTGCGGATGCCGCACTTGAAGGTCATGATCAAGATCTACCTGCCCAGCATCCTGCCCTACTTCTTCTCGGGCGCGCGGTTGGCGTTCGGGTTCGGCTGGCGCGTCTCGCTGGTCGCGGAAACGCTGGGTTCCTCCAGCGGTGTAGGATATCGCCTGCGGCAGGCTGCGGATCTCGTCCAGACCGACCAGGTCTTCGCCTGGACCATCACGCTGGTGGTGATGATGGCGGCGATCGAGATGGGCATCCTGCGGCCGCTCGAAAACTACCTCTTCCGCTGGAAGAAGGAGGCGGAAAACACATGAAGCGCGTCTCACGCAAGCAACGGCTCATCGTCGCCCTGACCGGCGCCACCGGCTCGATCTACGGCCTGCGCATCCTGGAGACCCTGCGGCGCAAGGGCGGCTGGGAAACCCACCTGATCGTGTCCGACGCCGGCATGTTGAACGCCTGGCAGGAATACAGGCTCGCGCGCAAGGACATCACGAAGCTCGCCGACGTGGTCCACAACGTGCGCGACGTGGGCGCCTCGATCTCCAGCGGCTCGTTCATCACCGCCGGCATGGTGATCGCGCCGTGCTCGATGAAGACGCTCTCGGCCGTGGCCAACGGCTTCTCCGACAACCTGATCAGCCGCGCCGCCGACGTGATACTCAAGGAGCGGCGGCGGCTGGTGCTGATCACGCGCGAGGCGCCGCTCAACCTCGCCCACATTCGCAACATGGCGTCCGTCACCGAGATGGGCGGCGTCATTTTCCCGCCGGTGCCGGCGTTCTACAGCCGCGCCAAAACGATCGACGACCTGGTGAACCACACGGTGGGACGCGTGCTCGACCTCTTCGGTGTCGAGCACGAGAATATCAGCCGCTGGCAGGGCATGAAGCACGACGCGGTGAAAGATTGAGAAACCGCCGATGAACGCCGATGAACGCAGATAACTTCAGAATTTCGGCGTTTATCTGCGTTTATCTGCGGCTAAATTTGGTTTCTAATTTTAGAGACAGGTTCTAACGTGTACGAGAAAGAGGATTTTCGCGGTTTCCTGGAGCGGTTGCGCAAGGAAAAGGAACTGGTCGACATCAAGCAGGCGGTGGATATCCGCCATATCGCGACGCTGGTGGACCAGTCGGAGTCCGCCCTCTACTTCCACGACGTCATCGGTTACGACATGCCGGTGGTGTCGGGTATCATCCGTTCCAGCCGCCGCGCCGCCATCTCGATGGGTTGCAGCAACTTCTCCGAGATCGAATACAAGCTGCAACAGGGCATCGATCACCCGATCGCACCGAAGTACGTGGAGGCGGCGGGTTGCAAGGAAGTCATCGAGCTCGACGACCAGGTGGACCTCTTCCGCCTGCCCATCCCGATGTCCTCGATCTACGACGGCGGTCCCATGATCACCGCCGGCGTGGTCATCGCCCGGGACCCGGAGCACGGCCTCAACTCGGGCATGTACCGCTTCATGGTCAAGGAAAAAAACCTGACCGGCATCGATATCGTCACGCCCAACAACATGCGCCTGTTCGCCCAGCGCGCCCTCGAAGCGGGCCGCCCCTGCCCGATCTCGATCTCGATCGGCACGCACCCCTTCGAGATCATGGGCTCGGGCTTCCGCGCGCCGCTTGGCGTGGACGAGATGGGCATCGCCGGCGGCATCCGCGGCGCGCCGGTCGAGCTCACCCAGTGCGAGACCATCGACATGCCGTGCATCGCCAATGCCGAGATCGTGCTGGAAGCCGAGATCCTGCCGACCGGCTGGACGCATCCCGAGGGCCGCTTCGGCGAGTTCACGCGCCTGATGGGCGGGCTGCACTGGAATCCGCTGGTCAGGGTGAAAGCAATCACGCGCCGCAAGAACGCGATCTACTATGCGCTGCACATGCCGTGGGAGAATACCTGGCTCGCCGCGCCGACGCGTTACACCTCGATCCGCCGCGCGCTGAAGAGCGCCGGCATCCAGGTGAAGGACATCAACGTCACGCTCGGCGGCTGCGGCTTCTGGCACGCGATCATTTCCATCAAAAAGCAGGCGGGCGAAGGCAAGAATGCCCTCCTTGCCGCGCTCACCGCGCAGGACATCAAGCACGTGGTGGTGGTGGACGACGACATCGACGTGCACAACGCAATGGACGTGGAATGGGCAATCGCCACCCGCGTGCAGGGCGACAAGGACGTCATCATCATCCCCGGCGCGCGCGCCAAGCCGCTCGACCCCAGCCTCGCGGTGACGCCGCCGGGCATGGTGCCGACCGGCGCCAAGGTAGGCATCGACGCCACCATCGGCGAAGGCAGCCCGCGCGAGCGCTTCGAGCGCATCGCCTACGCCTACGCCGACCGCGCGAAAATTGCGGACTACGTCAAAGGCAAGTCCGATGGCCGGCCGAGAACGGCCGGCCATAATGAGAGCGCGGTGGTTCAGCTCGCGAAGGACATCATCAAGCTGATCGAAACTGAACCGAAGTACTATCAAGAGATAGCGCAGCACTTCGGCGAATTCGAGTTTCAGATGGTTGCGCGGGCGCTGGGCAGGCTCCACACCGACGAGAAGCTGTGGCAGGACCCGCGCGGCCGCCTGTGCCTGCGTGGGTCCCGCTTTGCCGCAAAACCTCCGACGAAAGCTGGCGAGTAAACCAATATGAATACAGTCGTGACAGCAGCGAGGCCGGCATTCCGCGACGCCACACCTGCTGCGGCGATCACGGTCTCCGGCGTGAGCAAGTGGTTCGATACCGCCGACGGCCAGCGCCTGCAGGCATTGCAGGACATCGCGCTGGAAGTGCCGGCGCAGGCCATCCTCGCGATCCTCGGCGCATCGGGCTGCGGCAAGTCCACGCTGCTCAACATCGTCTCCGGCATCCTGACGCCGGAGCGCGGCACGGTCCGCATCAACGGCGTGCCGTCGAAGGAATTCAAGGACTGGCGCAGCGTGAGCTATCTGTTCCAGGAAGACCGGCTGCTGCCGTGGCGGACGGCGCAGCGCAACATCGAGTTCAGCCTGGAAGCCGGTTCCATGCCGCGCCGCGAGCGCCAGTCGCGCGCCCGCGACGCGCTCAACCTGGTCGGGCTTTCCGGCTTCGAGGACGCCTTCCCATTTCAGCTTTCGGGCGGCATGCGGTCGCGCGTCGCCCTCGCCCGCAGCCTGGTGCTGGAACCGTGCATACTGCTGATGGACGAGCCGTTCTCGCGCCTCGACGCCCTGACACGCTCCCTGATGCACGCGGAACTGATGCGGATCCAGGAAATGCGGCGCATGACCATCGTCTTCGTGACGCACGACGTGGAAGAGTCGGTGGTGCTGGCCGACCGCGTAATGGTGATGGCGCCGCGGCCGGGGCGGGTGCGCGAGTTCGTCGACATCGCCCTGCCGCGGCCGCGCGACCCGCACCGCCCCGAGGCGGCGCAGTATATTCAGCGCCTGCGCGCGCTGATCTAGGCCTTGAAGCCGCCGATGGACGCCGATACACGCCGATACACGCCGATAACGACAACCTAAATACTGGAAACTTTGAACCTTGAACCCATTTGGCCACAGAGAACACAAAGAAATACCAGGAACAGAACTTGAACGGCCGTTCAAACCCGCCAAGGTAGTTACCAGGAGATCTCAACTATGAAACGACTTATCCTCACGATAATCTTTGGTGCCCTGGTCACATTCCAGCCCGCGCTTGCGCAGAAGATCAAGGTCGGTTACTGGACGAGCGGCGTCAGCCTCGGCTTCGGCTCGACGCTGGAGAGCATGAAGTTTCTGGAGAAACAGGGGCTCGACGTCGAGTACATCAAGTTTGCCGACGTCAACGCGCCGACGCGGGCCATTGTCTCCGGCGCGATCGACGTCGCGTTCGGCGCCAGCGGCGCGGGCGCGCTCAACATCGCCGCCGACGGCGTGCCGATCAAGATCATCCTCGCCACCCAGATTGCCGAGGTGCGGTTCGTGGTGCTGGAGAGCTCGCCGATCCGGTCCCTGGCCGATTTCAAGGGCAAGAAGATCGGCATGTCGCCGCCGGGAAGTGCCACGCACGCGATCGCGGTCGCGCTGCTCGAAGGCAACTACGGCCTCAAGCCCGCGGATTATCTGGTGGTCTCCGGCAACGAGCCGCGGCTGGCGCAGTTCCTGGCGCAGGGGGAAGTGCAGGCGTCGGCGCTGCGCGGCATGACGGTGGCGCAGGTCGGTGGCGAGATCAAGATGCGCATTCTCGGCAACTATGTGGACGAGTGGAAAAAACTTACCCAGTCGTCCGCCGCGCCGGTGATCGGCATGGGGATCGTGCACAGCGACTACCTCGCGAAGAATCCCGAGGCGGTGATGAAGTTCGTGATCGGCATGAAGGAAGCCACCGACTGGGGCGCGAAAAACGGCGAGCGCGTGTCGGAGATCCTGCAAAAAGCCGCCAACATGAAGCCCGACGACGCGAAAGGCTATGCCAGCCTGTGGAGCGCGACCTACGTCACCAGCATGGAGCCGGCCGACGTCTCCATGATGAAGAGGATGGCTGAGATCTTCCGGAACGCCGGCAGCATCAAGGGCAACGTTCCCGATTCGGCCTATGACACCGAGCCCTATGCCAAGGCGAAGCTCCGCTTCGCCAAGTAAAAAGCGGAGACACTAAGGACACAAAGAGCGCCTAACAAAATGAATTCCCCTCCTGCCAGAGGAGGGGTGCCCGCGCCAGCGGGCGGGGTGGTGGGAGCAAGAGCTGCCCACGTAACCACCCCGTCTGCTTCGCATCCACCCCTCCTTGAAAAGGAGGGGAGTAAAGCAGGGCCGGTCCTTTTGTTAGGCACTCTAAGGATACGAAAGATTCCAAGCAGGAAATGATTTGAATTCCTTTATTTGGATTCCTTTGTGTCCTTAGTGTCCTTCGTGTCAAGGCTTTGCAGCGGGAGATAAACAATGAGTCAAGCCGTCAATACCCGTCCGCCGCAGGAGCTCGTGTCGTGGCCCGAGCCGGGCTACACGCGGGTGCCGCTCAACGTGTTTTCCGACCCCGGTCTCTATGCGTGGGAGCAGGACCTGATCTTTCGCGGGCCGGCGTGGAGCTACCTCGGCCTGGAGATCGAGGTCCCCGCGACCGGGGACTACATCACCACCCAGGTCGGCGACACGCCGGTGATCGTGGTGCGCAAGCCCGACGGCAGCATCAACGCGCTGGTGAACAAGTGCGTCCACAAGGGCTCCATCATCTGCTACGAGTCGAAGGGCAATCGCGCACGGGCCCACAACTTCACCTGTCCCTATCACAACTGGATTTACGACTTTGACGGCAATCTCACCAGCGTCGCGTTCGAAAAGGGCATACAAGGCAAGGGCGGGATGCCGGTGGACTTCGACAAATCGCGCCACCACCTGATCCGGCTGCGGGTGGAAACCATCCGCGGGCTCGTCTTCGGCACCTTCTCCGAGCGCACCCCACCGCTGCGCGAGTACCTGGGCCCGGTGATGGTCCAGCACCTCGAGCGCACGCTCTACGGCAAGCCGAAGATCCTCGGCCGCTACAGCCAGTACATGCGCAACAACTGGAAGCTCTACGTCGAGAACAGCCGCGACAACTACCATCCCAGCCTGCTGCACGCCTTCTTCTCCACTTTCAAGTTGAACCGGCTGTCGGCGGAGGGCGGCACGCGGCAGGACGACCGGAACTGGCACCACATCACCTTCACCAAGCGCCACACCGACCAGGGCGACCAGGCCTACGACTCGGGCATGATCCGGGCGATGAAGCAGGACTACGGCCTGAAGGACCCCTCCCTCATCGATCAGTGGATGGAATACCCCGACCAGATCACCAACTCCATCCAGAGCATTTTTCCCGGCTTCGTGCTGCAGCAGATACTGAACTCGATCGGCACGCGCCAGGTCATCACGCGCGGCGTCAACGACTGCGAGCTGGTGTGGACGCTGCTAGGCTTCGAGGAGGACACCCCGGAACAGACCTACGTCAGGGTCAAGCAAAGCAACCTGGTCGGCCCGGCGGGCCTGGTGTCCATGGAAGACGGCGCCATCGGCGGTTTCGTGCAGAAGGGCATCCAGGGCGATCTCGACAACGTCGCGGTGATCGAGATGGGCGGCCGCGAGGTCGGCTCTCAGCCGACGCGCGCGACCGAGACCTCCGTGCGCGGCTTCTGGAAGGTTTACCGGGAACTCATGGACGTGTGAACCACCCCCACCCTTCCCTCCCCCTTGTACAGACCGGAGAGATGGGTAACAGGTGTTCGGGAACATGGGTAACAGGTGGATCATACGACGGCGATGTCGATCTGAGCGATCTTCTGATGGCAGAAGAACACGTCGAACACGCCGTCGGTAACGGTGGGCCGCAAGG
>CAZCGD010000407.1:0-2961 GCA_964498105.1 uncultured Streptomycetaceae bacterium | reverse complement strand
TCGGCAATGGCCGCCGGCGCCTCCAATTCTCGAATAGTCCCGGCGATGGCCGCCCGCTGGGCACTGGCGCGCGCGATCAACAGCTCCCTGCGCCGGACAATCTCGATCAGGCTGTTCCCGGACCGGTTCATCGCGAAGTCAGCCGCTCCTTGTCCTTGGCCAGCTCATCCAGGCTGGCTGAAAACAGCCGGGACCGCCGGTGGATGCGTTTGTAAACGCCGATCGCCAGTCCGACGGCGATCGCCAGGAACACCGCGGCGAGCACGACAATGCCGGCAAGGCGGTGGCTGTCCCACAGCAGCAGCACGACGAACAGGGTGATCATCAGCACGCCGAGCGCGAAGAAAAACAGAGCGCCGGCTGCCCAGAACAACACCTGCAGCAGGCGTATGCGCTCTTCCTCGAGGTCGGTGGCGAGCAACTCGAGGCGGTTCTGCAGCAACGCGACCAGCGTCGTCGCGAGGTTGCGCAGCGACTGCAGTATCCCGGTTGCGGGCTCTCCGGCCCCCTGCTCCGACACGGTGGAGTCGCGCCTAGCGCTTGCTGATCAGCAGGCCGATCACGAGACCGACGGCGGCGGCGATGCCCACCGCCTGCCACGGGTGGGCCTGGACGTACTCGTCGGTGGCGCGCGCCGCCTGCCTGCCGGTGTCCATCACGACGTCCTCGATATCTCCCAGCCCGGACTTGGCGCGATCGAGGCTGTCCTGAACCTTCTCGCGCGCGGCGGAAATTTTCTCGCCGGCCTGGCTGGCGGTCGCGCGCAGAAGATCCTCGGCGTCCGCGATCACTATTTTCAGGTCTTCGACCAGCTTTTCCTTGGTGACGGTGGTTGCGTGCGGCATGAGGTCCTCTATCGGCTGTGGGTGGTAACGGATACGGACTGGAACTTTCAAGATTACCGGTATTTCCCTTAAAACTCAATCCCTTCCGACATCGCATCCGCATCAGCCCGCTGCGCGGTTAGCCCCGTTTCCCGGCCCGCGACGTTTAACAGCGGCAACGACGCTCACACCACAACTCCTGGAAAGGAAAACGCATGAAAACCGTGATGAAATCCACGCTCGCCGTCCTCGCCGCGTTGGCGACACTGCAACCGCCGACGGCGCGGGCTGCCGACGCGCTCACCCTCTACAGCAGCGCCCGCCCGGGCGCTCTGGCGCCCGACGCCTACCGGCACGGCGGGCGCGGGCAGGCGATCCCCGGCTACGCCGTGGTGCGCCACGAGCGCGAACTGCCGCTCGTGCGCGGCCGCAACACCGTGCGTTTCACGGACGTCGCGGCGCTGATCGATCCGACGACCGTCACCTTCGAGTCGCTCACCGATGCCGCCGGGACCAGCGTCGTCGAGCAGAACTTCCAGTTCGACCTCGTCAGCACCGAGAAGCTGCTGCAGCGCTACGTCGACCGCGCGATCAACGTCGACCAGGTGCGCGGCAACGGCGTCGAGTCCTTCGCCGGCACGCTGCTCTCCACCGCGGGCGGCATCACGCTGCGGCGCGAGGATGGCGGCATCCAGATCCTGCCGCATAACGCCGGAGTCCGGTTGCCGGAGCTCCCGGGCGGGCTGATCACCCGGCCGACCCTGGTGTGGGACATCGCCGCGCAGCGCGCGGGCGCACACCGCGCGCGCGTGTCGTACCAGACCTCGGGTATCACCTGGTGGACCGACTACAACGTCAACTATGCCGAGGGGCGGGACGCCCACTCGTGCCATCTCGACATCGGCGCCTGGGTCAGTATCGTCAATCAATCCGGCGCGACATACACCGACGCGAAACTCAAGCTGGTCGCAGGCGACGTGCAGCGCGTCACTCCGACGGGACGCGCGGTGCCCGCGGCAATCGCGTCCCGGGCAATGGCGATGGAGGACCGCGCCGCAGGCTTTGAGCAAAAGGCATTTTTCGAATACCACCTCTACACCCTCGGCCGTTCCACCACCCTGCCCGACAACTCCACCAAGCAGATCGAGCTGTTCACCGCGGCCCGGCGCGTGCCGTGCGAGAAGTCGCTGGTCTATTACGGGGCACCGGGCCATGCCCACGGCGGGGGCCCGATGACGGACCGCAACTACGGCACGCTGACAAACCGCAAAGTGGACGTCTATCTCGGGTTCCGCAACGCGGAACAGAACAACATGGGCATGCCGCTGCCGGCCGGGCGCATCCGCGTGAGCAAGGCCGACGCCGCGGATGGCACGCTCGAATTCATCGGCGAGGACGCGATCGACCACACGCCGCGTAACGAGAAGGTGCTGATCAAGCTCGGGTCCGCTTTCGACGTCGTGGGCGAGCGCAAGCAGCTTAATTTCACGGTGGACAACTCCCGCAAGAGCATGACCGAGGAGGTCGAGGTCAAGCTCCGCAATCACAAGAAGGAACCCGTCACGGTGATCGTGAAGGAAAACCTCTACCGCTGGACGAACTGGCAGATCACCGCGAAGACCCACGACTTCGACAAACAGGACGCGCGCACCGTGCACTTCCCGATAAAGATTGCCGCCGGCGGCGAAGCGACCGTGCGGTATACCGTCCACTATAGCTGGTAAGGCGTGACGTGATGACGCGTGACGTGATAATGCGTGACGTGGTGCTGCGTGACATGATGAAGCGTAAGGGGGTTGGTCCTCATCCCTCATCCCTCATCCCTCTTGCCTCGGCGGCGTAGTCGCCGCTATGCCTCTGGTATAGAATCGCCGCAGGTCTTCGCACCAAGGGGGGCGGCGATGGGCACCGGATTCATCATTCTGCTGGGCGTGCTGGCGGCGATCGCGGCCTACGCGGTCATGCTCTACAACAACCTGGTCCAGGTGAAGCACAATGTCGCCAAGGCCTGGGCCAACATCGACGTGCTGTTGAGGCAGCGGCACGACGAGCTGCCCAAGCTGGTCGAGACCTGCAAGCAGTACATGAAGTTCGAACAGGAGACGCTCACCAAGGTGATGGAGGCGCGCTCCAGGGT
>CAZCGD010000406.1:0-3905 GCA_964498105.1 uncultured Streptomycetaceae bacterium | reverse complement strand
GCGGTTGATGATCTCGATGCCGGTGAGATCGCCCTTGTGCACGGTGCGGTCGAAGGTCTGCCCCGCGAACGCCTTCTGGTGGACGGTGCCGTCGGGGTTGCGGTCGAAGAAGCAGCCGAGCTCGTTCTCCAGCTCGCGGATGCGCTCGATTGCCACCGAGACCAGCGTCCAGGCGAGGTCCTGGTCGGGCAGCCACTTGCCGCCCTCGATGGTGTCCATGAAGTGGCGCTCGACCGAGTCCCCGGGCGCGAGCGCGACGTTGTAGCCGCCCTGCACCATGCGCGTGCAGCCGCATTTTCCCAGCAAGCCTTTCACCGCGATGGTGATGGAAAGACCCGGGTCCGCCTGGTGCGCGTGCAGCGCCGCGAACAGCCCCGCGCCGCCGGAGCCGAGGATGAGGATGTCGGTCTTGACCCGTTTCATAAAAGCGCAGACACAAAGGACACGAAGGACACAAAGGAAATCAAGGCAAGAACTCCAAGTGCAAATCGCAATACCAACACTCGGCAAGTCGTAGCTTCGAATCCCCCCGTGTTCAGTGTCCTTCCTTCGTGTCCTTTGTGTCCTTTGTGTCTAAGCTTTGTTCTTCACACCGAGCGAAGCGAGGGCGGCGGCGCGCTTCGCGCGCGCCTGCGCGTTAACTTCCGTGTAGAGGCTGCCGCCGTGGCTGTCCATCGAGACCAGCAGCGGGCCGAAGCCTTTCACGCGAAACTTCCACAGCGACTCGGGATGGAGGTCATCCAGATCCACGTCCTCGATTTTCTCGATCCACGTCGTCTCCAGCGCCGCCGCGCCGCCGACGACGGCGAGATAGACCCCGCCCAGGTCACGGAACGCCGCGGCCGAGTCCTCGCGCAACCCGCCCTTGCCAATGATGATGCGCGCCCCGTACTCGCTCATCAGCGGGCGGGTGAAGCGCTCCATGCGGTCGCTGGTGGTGGTGCCGACGCAGATCGGCTCGTAGCCGGTTGGGGCGGCCTGCGTCTCGCCCACCCAGCGGACGTTCGGGGCGGTGTGGATCAGGGCGTGGCCGCGCAGATCGAAGCGGGTTTTCCGCCCGCGGTCGAACATGTGGATATGCGTCGCATCGCGGATGCCGAAGAGCGTGCCGTTCAGGGTGACGGTGTCGTTGACGCGGAGCTTCCTCACCTGCTCCTCGATCACCGGCATCTGGAAATCAAAATGCGCCATGGTCCAATCCGAAAAGCGCAGACACAAAGGACACTAAGGACACGAAGGAATAACTATTCGAAAAGCCCATTTAAGAAATCCTTTGTGTCCTTTGTGTCCTTTGTGTCCCGGCTTTAGAAACCGTAGGTCACGCCGCCAGGCGTGAATGTCGCGCGGGCGCGGCGGGCGGAGTGGCATTGCATGTTGACGGCCACCGGGTTCATCGTGATGTGCGTCGCCGCGATTTCCACGTGCACCGCGAACGAGGTCGAGTCGCCGCCCAGTCCCTGCGGCCCGACGCCGAGTTGATTGACCGCGCGGGTGAGCGCTGCCTCGAGCTTCGCACCTTCAGGATCATCGCACTGGCTGCCGAGCGAGCGCGTCGCGGCGATTTTGGAGAGGTGCACGCACAGGTCGGCGGATCCGCCCACGCCGACGCCGACGATGGTCGGCGGGCAGGTCTTGCCGCCCGCATCGAGCACGCAATCCACGACGAAGGTCTTGATCGCGTCCACGCCGTCGGCCGGCACCGCCATCTTGAGCCAGGTATTGTTTTCCGAGCCCGAGCCCTTGGGGATCATCTCGATCTCCAGCGTGTCGGCGCGGTCGGTAAAGTCGAAGTGGATGACCGGCACGTTGCGGCCACATGAAGTTTGCTCATTCACGCGGGTGGTGGGGTGCACGATTGAGGATCGGAACGAATATTCACGCGTCGAGCGCGCGCAGCCGAGGCGGATCGCTTCCTTCAACGCGGCCCCGTCCACTTCGACGTTGCGCCCGATCCAGACGTTGTAGATCGGGATGCCGGTGTCCTGGCACAGCAGGTTGTCGTTCTGCTCGGCGACCTGGATATTGCGGATCATCGTTCCGAGGATGGCCTTGCCGGTGGCATGGGTCTCGCCCGCGTCGAGCCGCTTGAATCCTTGCTTGATATCGGGCGGCAGGATCTTCAGCGCGCGGATGTACAGCTCCTTGCACGCCTCCTCTACTTGTTTCAGATCAACCTTCACGCTGCTCCCGAAAACTCGTGATTCGTGATTCGTGAGTCGAATCCAAAGTTGGCAGTTGGCAGCCGTCAGTTGGCAGTAACTGCAAACTGTCCACTGCAAACTGCAAACTCCTCGTCCCTCGACCCTCGTCCCTCATCCCTCGACCCTCGACACTCGACACTCGACACTCAATTAACTTCCAGCTTGCGCTCGCGGATGACCCTGGCCCAGCGCACAGATTCCTCTTTGATCGCCTTTCCAAATTCCTCGGGCCGGTTGCCGACCGGCGCCATGCCGATGTCGTCGAAGCGCTTGCGCAGATCCGCGCCTTCCAGCGCCTTCGCCGTATCACGATAGACCTTGTCGATGACCGCAGGCGGCGTGCCGGCCGGCGCCATCAGCCCGAACCAGCCGAGGTTCTCGAAGCCCGGCAGCGTCTCGGCGATCGCGGGCACATCCTTCAGCTGGGGCGCGCGCTGCCTGCTGGTCACGCCGAGCGCGCGCAGCCTGCCGGATTGCACGAAGGCGATCGCGGCCGACAGGTTGGGCGTGACAAAAATGATCTGCCCCGCCACCAGGTCCACGATCGCAGGACCTTCGCCCTTGTACGGGATATGGATCGCGTTGATCCCGGCCGTGAACAGAAAGTTCTCGGCGGCGAGGTGCGTCTGTGTCCCCACGCCAGCCGAACCGAACGTAATCGCGCCGGGCTTCGCCTTGGCGATCGCGATCAGGCCCTTGATGTTCTTCGCCGGGAAGCTCGGATGCACGGCGACGATCTGCGGGCCGCTCGCCACGTTGGTGACCGCCACCAGGTCCTTCTCCGGGTTCCACGCCAGCTTCTTGTACATGTGCTGGTTCGCGGTGACGATCGAGCCCGAAGTCATGAATAGCGTGTAGCCGTCGGGCGGCGCCTTGGCCGCGAGCTCGGCGCCAATGTTGCCGCCCGCGCCCGCCCGATTATCCGCCACCACCTGCTGGCCCCACGCTTCGGTCAGCTTCTGCGCCAGGAGTCGCGTCACGATGTCGGTCGCGCCACCCGGCGCGAACGGCACGATGATCCGCACCGGCTTGGCGGGATAGATTTGCGCGTGCGCGGCGAAAGCCAGTCCTGCTACTACCGGCAGTACGAGCCATTTCGCGATATGCATGGTTCCCTCCTAGAGCGGGTTCTGGACAGCCGGTTTTTCCGGACAACCTTACCCCATAAGCGGTGACACCGCTACAGGCCGCAGGCCTCCGCGATGAGGCTTCGCAGTTCGCGGCGCAACCGGTCGCGCACCGCGCGGTATGGTGGCCGGTTGATGACGTTCGCGATCTCGTAGGGGTCCAGGTCCAGGTCGTAGAGCTCGTCGAGCTCGCCATTCCTGCCGCGGTTCACCCAGCGGATGTACTTGTAGCGCCCGGTGCGCACTGCCTTGTAGGTCATGCCGATCAACCACGGCATGGCGTTCTCGGCCCAGTACTCGACGAGCAGCGACTTGCGCCAGCCCGAGCGCTTTCCCGCGAGGAGCGGCAGGAGCGAGCGCCCCTGGACCTGCGGCCCCGGCCTGCCGCCGGCGAGCTGGACCAACGTCGGCGCGATGTCCTGGCAGATGACGAGATCGCGCACGCGCGAACCGGGCTTGATCCGCTGCGGGTAGCGCGCGATGAAGGGCGAGCGTATGCCTTCCTCGTACGCGAAGCGGCGCTCCGGCCCCAGCCCGTGCTCGCCGAAAAAATAACCGTTGTCGCCGAAGAACAGGA
>CAZCGD010000405.1:0-3561 GCA_964498105.1 uncultured Streptomycetaceae bacterium | reverse complement strand
TAATACCAACCTGCATTGAGGCTGACTCTCGTGGCGCGGGGGATTCCCTTGGGAATCAACCTGTGATTCCGTCTCGGATCGGGCAACTGATTCGGTCGGGGAACAGGGATGGCATCGGCGGTCGAACTTCGAGACGACTTTAGCGCTTCGGATTTGCGTCATCTGGCGGCCAAGGCCAAAGATGCGAACCAGGCCCGGCGGCTGCTGGCGCTAGCGGCCGTCCGCGATGGCAAGGACCGCGACGAGGCCGCCCGTATTGGCGGCATGGACCGGCAGACATTGCGCGATTGGGTGTACGCCTTTAACGACAGTGGCCCTGACGGATTGATCAACGCCAAGGCGCCGGGCGCCAAACCGAAGTTGACTGCGGCGCAGAAGACCGAGTTCTGCCAGATCGTCGAGACCGGGCCCGATACCAAGAAGGATGGCGTGGTGCGCTGGCGTTGTACCGATCTCAAGCGTGTCATCAAAGACCGTTTCGACGTCGATCTCGACGAGGTCTCCGTCGGGCGCCTGCTGAAAGAGCAGGGCTTTTCGCACGTCAGTGCGCGCCCGCGTCATCCCGAGCAGAAGACCGGCGTGATCGAGGCTTTTAAAAAAACTTCCGCGCAAGCCTGGACGAAGCGCTGAAAGACAAGCCGCTCGCGCCCGGAACGCCGATCGAGATCTGGTTCCAGGATGAAGCGCGCATCGGCCAGAAAAACGGCCTCGTCTATCAATGGGCGAAAAAAGGCTCGCGTCCGCGGCAGCCGAAAGATCAGCGCTACGAAAACGCCTACATCTTCGGTGCGATCTGCCCGGCACGCGACACTGGCGCGGCCATCATCATGCCCTATGCCGATATCCACGCGATGCAGGCTCATCTCGACGAGATCAGCCGTACCGTTGCACCGGGTGCGCACGCGGTGTTGCTACTCGATCAGGCGGGCTGGCACACTACCAACAACTTGATTGCACCTGACAACCTCACACTGATGCCACTGCCGCCGAAATCACCCGAACTCAATCCAACCGAAAACATCTGGCAGTACCTCCGGCAAACGTGGCTCTCAAACCGCGTGTTCGAAGGCTACAAAGACATCTGTGATGCGTGCTGCGACGCCTGGAATAAGCTGATCGCCGAGGCCGGCCGCATCGCCTCCATCGGAACCCGCGACTGGGTTCTCACCGGTCAGCATCAATGAAGGTTAGTATTACCGCGTTCTTCAATCGGCTGGAGCGGCTTGTCTGGCTGATGCGAATCTCGGGCCTGGAAGGTCCGACCAAACGGGGGCGAATGTTCAAGTTGTTGCAGGAAATCGACAGCGGGGCCAGCGTAAACCAGCTTCAGTCGCTTCAGATCGAGCGCAGCCTTATCAATGAGGCGTTGAAGAGTTTGCGAAGCCTGACCTTCGATCGCAAGCAGTTCGCCCGGCCGGTTCTGCGCCGCATTAGTATAGCGTTGGGAGCCGATTCCGGGTCTTGTTGTCCTGTCGAATGCACCCTCGAACACATCCTTCCGCAGGGAAAGCGCGCGGCAAGTTCCTGGAGAAGCATATTCACTGGAAAACCGGCGAAGTCCTATTCTCACCAGCTGGGCAATCTCACGTTCCTGTCTGCCAAAGACAACCACGCGGCGGACAACCGGCCGTGGGAGGAAAAGCGGGCAATCTACGCTCGTTCGCAGTTCGTCTTGTCGAAGGAATTGATGGAACTCCAGATCTGGGATGGGCCGGCAATCGATGCCAGAACGGAGCGATTGGTCCGTGTTCTGATCGGAGCGTGGGATATCCAACATTGATTGGGGAACGCCGGTTATCGCCAGCTGGGTAGGCGGCAAGTATTTTTTTCAAAATGCCCCCTTGCGCTCGACTTGGAGATAAGTGAATCATGCCTGGCATTAGGGTAGCCACAGTAAGCGTATTGCGGGGTATTTATGGCTATTAGCAGCGCGGGCGGGCCGGCGCGCCGATTCTGGTCGCGAGCGAAGCCGGTAACGGACATTGCGCCTCCGAAGGCCGAGTACATTTCAACCAAGGTTCTGACGCTGGGCGAGTTGTTCGCCGGCGATTACAGTTTTCGCCTGACATGCTTTCAGCGCGCATACTCCTGGCACATCAACCAGATCGACCGCCTTCTGGATGACATCAGGAGGGTGATGGCTGAGAGGCCATCGAAGCGCCGCTACTGTCTTGGCCGATTGATGCTCGCCAAGAAGCCGGGCGAATCCGAGACGGAGCTCGTCGACGGCCATCAGCGCCTGATGACGCTCACAGTCATATTCGCCGTGCTACGCGACCTGGAGACGGACCCCAAGCGCCGCGCCTGGCTTCACGGGTTCATCACCGGCGATAGGGCGCATGCCAGCGCGAACCACCGCTTCCTGATTTCCGCTCAGGCAAAGCCCTCCTTTTTCGTTGAAAGCTTCGTTCAGACGATGGGCGCCACACTCATCGAGCCCGGCATGGACGCCGGCGAGATGTCGAGCACGGAGAAGAATGTCTTCGAGAATCGCGAGCGCGTGCGTGAAGAACTCGCAGACAAAAAGGTTACCCAGGAATTCCGCAGGGCGTTCGCTGAGTTTCTAGCCGATGACTGCTGGGTGATCACGGTTAGCGTGCCGGATCAGAACGAAGCCTGGGCGCTCATCAACACGGAACAGGAAACGCGGCTGAATTTTTCCAAGGCCGATCAGGCCAAGGCGATACTGCTCAACGAAATACCGGCGCAGGACCGTGTCGCGTGCAGCCGCTTGTGGGAAGGGTGCGAGGCGCTGCTTTCGGCCCCCGACATGCATTCGCTGCTTCTCTACATCCGGACCATGAAACTGCGCGGCCGCGTCAAATCGCAAACGCCGGTCGAGAGCGATATCGCCGCGAGCTTCAGGCTTGAATCTGGCGGCTACGCATTCATGAGCCGAGTGTTCGTACCCACGGCGGAGCACCTGTCGGCGATCCGGCGCGGCTCAGTCGGCTCCGATATGGCTGGTCGCGAGGCGATCGCGCGCAGCGTCAATTTCATGTCCCTGATCGATAACCAGTCCTGGGTTCCGGCGGCGCTTCAGTGGCTCTCCAAGAAGGGCGAGAACGATCCCGAGACAGTGAAATTCTTCCACCGGCTGGACCGGCTGGTCTGGATGGCGAAGTTGGGCTCCATAAATCCCGAGAAGTTCGAGACGCGCGTTTTTGATCTCATCGCAGGCATAGAACGGAACCTTTTGGTCGATGCGATGCGGGGGCTGCAAATCGAGCCTGAGCTGCTCGCAACTGCTTTGGTCAATCTTCACAGCCATAGTATCGCCGGCAAGGATATGGGCAAACTCGTGTTGAGGCGCATCAGCATCATGAAGGGTGCCGATTCCGGTCCGCTCGAGCGCGACAAGGTCACACTGGAGCACGTCCTGCCGCGCAGCCCGCCTGCAAGGGGATTGTGGCGCAAGCATTTCGCCTGCGACGACAGGGTGAAGGAATATTTTCAGCGTCTGGGAAACGTGACGTTCCTGACGGGGAGGGAAAATCAAGCCGCCGGGACGCATGATTGGCTGGTCAAGAAGCCAATCCTGGCGTCCTCCGCGCTCGTGCT
>CAZCGD010000404.1:0-2926 GCA_964498105.1 uncultured Streptomycetaceae bacterium | reverse complement strand
TAGACGGAGGAAACTGCAAGCAGCTTGTCAGTCAGAGAGCGCAGTAATCACTGCAGACCATTTAATTGCAAGGGTGAAAAAGCATGAATCACTTCATTTTAAGATTTGCTATTCCCTGTGTGCTGCTACTGCTGGTTGGGTGCGGCCTCATAGCAGTCCCGGTGGTTAACCTCTCTGAGAGGCAAGTAATCGCCCCCAAGGCGGTGAGCCTTGACGACGTGCAAAAAGCAATTATTCGGGCGGGTGCGAGTCTTGGCTGGCAGATAGTTCCGCGTGGGACCGGATATCTGGAGGGGACAACAACCTGGAAGGCGCACCGGGCCCATGTCGATATCAAGTTCGACACCAAGAGCTACAGCATCATGTACAAGGACAGCGATAATATCAATTACGACGGCACGAACATACACCGGGTCTACAACGCCAAGGTTCAGGATTTAGACAAGTCAATTCGTGTTCAGCTGAACCTTATCGGGATTTAGAGAGGTCAAACGCTGAGTCTGTCGTGCTCGAATTGACACCGTTAAGCCTAGCGCGTGTGCGTGCGCGTTATGGACTTGATTGTCCCTCGCGAGTGCGTGGGCGCGTGATGGACTTCCATTGCGAGTCGTGGGGGCGTTAGGCAATCCATTAGCACTCGCGGGTGTGCGCGTGTCATGGACTTCGGTTGCGGGTTAGGGGCGTCCTGGAATCCAATAGACACTCGCGGGCGTGCGTGCGTAATGGGGTGCGAGATTTCGCGGCACACTTTTGGCACACTCATGGCACACATCTGACAGCAACCGGCAACAATGGGCAGCTAGTCGCCTACCGATTCCCTCTATGAAAGCTTGCTGCTGTGTGTTTTGGTTTGCTGCTGCTTTTTTCAGAATCTAGTCTCATAATCCCTTGGTCGTTGGTTCGAATCCAACCAGACCCACTAATCGCGTCGCTCGGACGCGACGTGAATCAAGGGACTGTGACAAATCGCACGACGTGTTCAAGAAAGTGATGTTTCTCCTATATAAGATTCAGGGCGGTTCGTTTATTCATAGCGCTGCTTCACGGGTTAAGGTTGGCTGGCCAGTGTCGTTGGGCTGCGTGTCGAGTCCGAAGAAGCTGCAAGCTGCTGCTGTGGTGATGCGCTGATGGAGAACCACGATGTCCTGTCTACTCAATCACAGATGGATATATGACTTCAGGCTTCACCATGTTTATCGAAAATGCCAGTTTTGCGATACGGCGCAACACCACGTCAGGAGTAAGGGGTCGGTTGCGGCCTGGGAACCCGTCAGAGTGCGCACATACATCGAATCGGAACAGAGGCAGATAGTTCAGAAACGCATTTCCGGACTCGAGCGCCTGGCCCGCTCATTGGGACTTGCGCGAACCAGAACGAGTGACGGGACCGAGTCTTTGGCTCGCCCGACCTGACCTGGCTGAACAGGAGTAGTCTCAGCAGCAATCAAACACCCCGCTTCGGCGGGGTTTCTTGTTTGTGCCCGGCATTTGCGCCTGAACTCCCAGGGCGGGATGGGGGCGTAGCAACTATTCGAGCCCCCATAAAGCTGAATGCAATGCTTTCCCGTTCCTAGCTTTTTGCAAGCGGGAAAGCATCAACGATATCGCGGGCAACGTCGGTGCTACGCTCGAGGCCGGACACAGCCTGCGCCAGGCGCTCCCCCTCCGCCCGCGTCGCTCCCAGCCCGGATTCCAGGCAATCGTGAAACTTGGCGAGGAGCTCGGCGTTCGTCAGCGGTTGCTGCGGGCTGCCTTTCATCACGGTTGCGGTGAGCTCGGTGGTGCGTCCACCCCTGAGCGTTACTTTGACGCGCGCGGGCTCGATCGCGGTGGGGTCGATTGCCGGGTCCGAAACGACCCGGATGCGCGCGGCGAGCACGGCGATCGCGGGATCGGCGATCTGCGGCCGCAGGTAACTGTGCAGGTCCACGCGCCCATCGGCAATGGCGCGGGCGAAGCCGTAGGCGGCGTTGAACTGCGCGTGGACTACCGAATCGTGCTTCGCGTCGTAAGGCTCGCCGACCGTGAGCCAGTTGACGTTGCCCAACCCGATCTCGGCGGACTCCAGCGCTTCCGCGCGCACGCCCTCCGCGTGCAGCCGGATGCCGAGGCCGATCGCCGTATGGTTGCAGCGGCAGCAGGGGTAGGGCTTGAAGCTGTATTCCAGGATGCGCCATTCCCGGCCCAGGCCCTCGAACAGCAACTCGGGACGGATTTCGTTTCGCTCGTAGAGCGCGGCGAGGCCCGCGTTCCCCTCCAGCGTGCGCCGCGTGCCGGTGATGCCATCGGCGGCGAGAAATGCGCCCAGCACTGCGGAGCGCGCCGAGAAGCCGGGCCCCATGCGCTTGGAGAGAACGCCATCCCGCATGCTTTGGGCCGAGCCGCCGGCCTGGTGATAGGCCAGTCCCAGCGCGTTGTTGAGCCCTGCGGCGTCGAGCTTGAGCAGGCGGCCCGCGCCGAGGCTCGCGGCGAGCACGCCGAACACCATCGTCGGATGCCAGCCCTTGCCGAGGCTGTTGAAGCAGGCGAGGCCGAGGCGCGCGTGCAGCTCGGCGCTGACGGCGTAGGCAAGCAGGAACTCGCGTCCGGAAACTCCGCCCAGGTCTTCCGCGGTTGCAAGCAGCGCCGGCAGGGTCACGCAATTGGTGTGCACGCGCGCCGGATCGTGCTGGTCGTCGAAATCGAGCGCATGCGCTGCTGCGCCGTTGGCGAGCGCGGCGCTGGGCGGAGACAGGCGGCGCTTGCCGATCAACGCGGTGGCCGACCCGTCGCGCTCCCAGCGCGCCAGGCGCGCATGCAACTCCGGGATACCCGGCGCGCACGCTGCGCCCCCGATCACGCCGAGCGCGTCGAGGAGCAAGGACTTGAGCACCCGCACGACCGTGGGCGGCAGGTCCTCGTAGCGCCAGCGCGCGACCGCCTCGCA